>JBIIJK010000018.1:0-36646 GCA_044233865.1 Limnohabitans sp. | reverse complement strand
AGCTACGTGAATCATTTGACATTACTCTGCCTCGTTTTGATTTGATGGCGCAGCTTGAAAGACACCCTGATGGTCTCAGCATGGGAGAGTTGTCGCGGCGCATGATGGTCACGGGCGGCAACATCACCACCATTGTGGACCAGCTTGAAAAAGAAAAGTTGGTGGTCCGCCAGGTGGGTGTGAATGATCGCAGGTCCTTCACTGTCAATTTGACAAAGGCTGGGCGCGAAGCATTTGCAGAGATGGCGGTTGCGCATGAAGATTGGGTAGCCGACCTATTTTCTGGCTTGTCCACCAACCAACAAAGCCAGCTGCACACCTTGTTAGGTGCCATGAAAAAGAATTTACAGAAACAAGAGGAGATGTCATGAGTCAAAAGTACTTACCTGGCCAGCCACAGCAATTGCCTCGCCACAACAACAAGCTATCCCATTACAAAGCTGAGCATGTGCTGTTTGAAGTGAAGGAAGGTGTGGCCACCCTGACATTGAACAGGCCTGAGCGAAAAAATCCTTTGTCATTTGAGTCTTATGCTGAAATGCGCGATTTGTTCAGAGCGCTTGCCTACGCAGAAGATGTGCATGCCTTGGTTGTGACTGGTGCAGGCGGCAATTTTTGTTCAGGCGGCGATGTGCATGAAATCATTGGCCCCCTAACCAAGTTAGACATGCCGGGCTTGCTGGCTTTCACGCGCATGACCGGAGATTTGGTCAAGGCCATGCGCGCCTGCCCGCAGCCTATTGTGTCTGCCATCGATGGCATCTGTGCAGGTGCAGGTGCCTTGCTGGCGCTGGCTTCTGACTTGCGTTATGGCACGGCGCGCAGCAAAACCTATTTTCTGTTCAACAAGGTGGGCTTGGCCGGATGTGACATGGGTGCATGTGCTTTATTGCCACGCGTGATTGGGCAGGGGCGTGCCTCAGAACTGCTTTACACAGGCCGTGGTTTGCCAGGCGAAGAAGCAGAGCGCTGGGGTTTTTACAACCGAGTGTGCACACCCGAAACTGTTTTGTCAGAGGCTCAAGCCATGGCCCACATGTTGGCCAGTGGTCCCACCTTCGCCAATGGCATGACCAAAAAAATGCTGCAACAAGAATGGAACATGGGTGTGGATGAAGCCATTGAAGCCGAAGCGCAAGCCCAAGCTATTTGCATGGTCACCAATGATTTTCACAGGGCTTATCACGCCTTTGTGGCCAAGCAAACGCCCGTCTTCGAAGGAAATTGAACATGAACTCAGCCTCTCACCTGGCATGGCCTTTCTTTGATGAGGCGCATCGAGTTTTCAAAACTCAATTGCAAGAGTGGACCACGAAGCAGTTTGCAGATCAGCATGGCCACGATGAATCGCGCGACGCTATTGACCGTGAATGTGTGAGTTTGGTCAAGGCTTTGGGACAAGGTGGTTGGCTTAAGCCTGCCATTGCGGGTAAGGCGCATGGTGGCGCATCTGAGGTGATTGACACCCGTACAATTTGTTTGTTGCGCGAGGAGTTGGCTTGGCATCACGGCTTGGCCGATTTTGCATTTGCCATGCAGGGCTTGGGCTCGGGCGCTATCAGTTTGAAAGGAACCCCCGAACAACAAGCAGCTTATTTGCCGCGTGTGGCCAAAGGGGACGCGCTGGCGGCTTTTGCGTTGAGCGAGCCCGACGCAGGGTCTGATGTAGCCGCTATGCAGTGCAGTGCGCTGGCTACTGCAGATGGCTACCGCTTGAATGGTTTGAAGACATGGATTTCCAATGGCGGCATTGCCGATTTTTATGTGGTGTTTGCACGTACAGGTGAGGCGCCTGGCGCTAGGGGCATTAGTGCTTTCATTGTGGAAGCCGACAGCCCTGGCTTGGAAATAGCAGAGCGCATTGATGTCATAGCGCCGCACCCTTTGGCCACTTTGCATTTCAACAACGTGTTGGTGCCGCATGCCAAACGAATTGGCGCAGCGGGCGAAGGCTTCAAAGTGGCCATGGCCACGCTGGATGTTTTTAGAACATCTGTGGCGGCAGCATCGCTTGGCTTTGCACGCAGAGCCTTAGACGAATCGATTGTGTGGGCCAAGCAGCGCAAGATGTTTGGTGGCACCTTGGCAGATTTTCAAATCACACAAACCAAGTTGGCACAAATGGCCACCCTGCTTGATGCCGCCACTTTGCTGACCTACAGAGCAGCGTGGCTACGTGATCAAGGACAGAGAATTACGCAAGAAGCGGCCATGGCCAAAATGACCGCTACAGAAAATGCGCAACAAATTATTGACATGGCCGTTCAAATGCATGGCGGCATGGGCGTCAAAAAAGGCTGCATTGTGGAATCTTTGTACCGAGAGATTAGAGCGCTGCGCATTTACGAAGGCGCTACGGAAGTGCAGCAGTTGATCATTGGCCGTGATTTACTCAAGTGAGGCACGACATGAAGCAAGCCCTCTCTTCTTCACTCGATTCTTCAACGGCATCTTCGTTAGCACCATCTTCGCACGTTGATACATTCACTCGAGACCACTTGCCTCCAAAAGATCAGTGGCCCGTGTTTGTGTTTGATCGGCCTGAAATTCAATACCCTGAGCAGCTTAACTGTGTAAAAGCTTTGCTAGATGAGCATGTGGCGCAAGGCCGAGGCGACAGAATGGCGGTGCGCGGTGTAGATGCAACCGGCCCAATGGGATGGACCTATGCGCAATTGCAAACCAAGGTGAATCAGATTGCCCATGTGTTAGTGCACGACATGGGTTTGAAATCTGGCGAGCGCTTGCTGCTGCGGGGTGGCAACAGCCCCATGATGGCGGCGTGCTTCTTGGCTGCATTGAAAGCTGGTTTGGTGGTTGTGCCCACCATGCCTTTGCTGCGAGCGTCTGAGTTGAAACAAATTTTAGACAAGGCGCAAGTGAAAGCTGCACTGTGCGACAGTTTGCTAGCAGAGGAATTGGCGCACTGCATCGATCCATCGCATGCCCATTTTGCAAGTTCACTCCAGCAAACTTTGTGGTTTAGAAGCTCGGATGAGGAAGGCGTGGAGGCCCGCATGGCCAAGCACGCCAAAGAATTTGAAGCAGCAGCCACCAGCCGCGACGATGTGTGTTTGATTGCCTTTACCAGTGGCACCACCGGTCAGCCCAAAGGCACCATGCATTTCCATAGAGATGTCTTGGCCATGTGCGATTTGTTTCCCAAGCATGTGCTCAAGATGGGCGCAGACGATGTGGTGTGCGGAACGCCGCCCATTGCGTTCACATTTGGCTTGGGCGGCATGTTGGCATTTCCCTTGCGATACGGCGCATGTGCAGTGCTGCTCGAAAAATACACGCCTGAATCATTGCTGCTTGCCATTGGGCAATACGGCGCAACGCAATGCTACACAGCGCCGACCATGTACCGACAAATGGCGCTGCTTGTTACTGAAAAGCCGTATGCGTTTAACTTGAAATCACTGCGCCACACGGTATCGGCAGGTGAAGCCTTGCCAGATGCGACGCGTCAGTTGTGGAAAAAAGCAAGCGGCATTGAGATGACCGATGGCATTGGCGGCACTGAAGTGATTCACATTTACATTTCTAGCGCAGGCCAAGAAGTGCGAGCTGGCAGCATTGGCAAAGTGGTGCCTGGCTATCAAGCGCAAATTGTGGATGAAGACATGAAGCCCGTACCGCCTGGGGTGGTGGGTCGTTTGGCTGTGCGAGGGCCAACAGGCTGCCGCTACTTGGACGATCCTAGGCAAAAAGATTATGTGAAAGATGGGTGGAATTTGCCGGGCGATACCTTTGTGATGGACGTCGATGGTTACTTCAGCTACCAAGCTCGCAATGACGACATGATCATTTCTGCGGGCTACAACATTGCAGGGCCAGAAGTAGAGGGTGCATTGATGCAGCACCCCGCTGTGGCTGAATGTGGTGTGGTGGGCGCTGCAGATCCTGAGCGCGGACAGGTTGTCATGGCCTTTGTGGTTTTAAAAACGGGTCACTCAGGCACACCCGCCTTAGGAAAAGAAATTCAAGAGTTTGTGAAGCAAAGCATTGCACCCTTCAAGTACCCAAGGCGTGTGGTGTTTTGCGATAGCTTGCCTCGCACTGAAACAGGTAAATTGCAGCGCTTTAAATTACGGCAGCAAGCGCCTGCTTTCAATTCAGAAAAATAAGGACCTTAAATGTCACAAGGAATTTTGAAAGTTCTTCAGCCTGAAGGATGGGCGCCTGCCAAAGGCTATGCCAATGGCATTGCCGCCCGCGGCGAGATGGTGTTTGTTGCAGGCATGATTGGCTGGAATGGGCAGTGTCAGTTTGAAACTGATGATTTTGTGGCGCAGTGCAAGCAAGCGTTGCAGAACATCGTTGCCACATTAGCATGCGCTGGTGCTGGCCCTGAGCATATGGCCCGTATGACTTGGTACGTGAAAGACAAAAATGAATATGTGTCGCGCGGCAGAGAGCTGGGCAAGGTCTATCAGGAGGTGATGGGCAAAAACTACCCCGCCATGACTTTGGTTCAAGTGGCCGACTTGGTAGAAGACCGTGCTTTGGTGGAAATTGAGGTGACGGCTGTCAAACCTTGAATTTGCTGCTTCAAGTGGCTGGGAATTTTTGCAGGCTTGACGAACTTGATGGGCTTGTTTTTTCTGGCGTGCCAAATGTCATGCGCTAACTGCAAATTAAGCCAAACTTCCGCACTGGTACCTTGTAACCATTTCTCTAACCTTAAAGCCAATTGAGGCGTAATAGGCGAGTGGCCATGAAGAACGCGCGACAATTGGACACGCGATACGCCTAGTTGATCTGCAGCGCTGGTCACAGTGAGGCCAAGTGCTGGAAGCACATCTTCTAAGAGACTTTCTCCTGGATGTGGCGGATTGTGCATTTGAACCCTAGCTTAAATCTTGACTGTATCATGCAACGATACACTTTGTAAATTCAAAAATTAAGCTTGCATTGCCTTACTTTTGTAATCAATTTGGAGCTTTGAATAATTTTTGCAAAATTGATTTCAGCTCATGGCTTTGCTGCTCGCCTAATTCACTCAGTACACTCTTTTCGTGAATTGCAGCTTTCTTCAAAAGCGGCGTAACTCGTTTTTTCCCTTTAAGCGTGAGGCTTACCCAAGCTTGTCGCTTGTCTTGGGTACATGCAGTGCGCATCACCAAGCCTTGGTCGACCATGCGCAAAACCATTTTGGTCACAGTCGGTTGCTTTGCCAAAACAATGTCGGCCAACTCGCCCACTGTGCGTTGCTTCACGCCAGACAAAGAAGCCAAAATGCGCCACTCAGAAACAGAGAATCCAGCAGCTTCTACTTGTGCATGAAATTCACTGGAGATGCTAAAGCTGGCTCTTGCCAATAAATAGGGCAAGTAGCTGTCGACAAACTCTTTCTCTGCCATGGTACTTATACTTTGACTGGGCCAACTTCAAAAAATCCGCCTTGCTGATGAACCAGTGGCGTACCTTGTGCAAAGCCACATGCCTCAACTTCACCAATGAAAATGATGTGATCGCCTTCTGGGTATTGGCTTCGGTTGCGACATTCAAACCAAGACAAGGCGCCTTTCAAAATAGGCAAGCCTGAAGCGCTAGTTTCAAACTCGACGCCTTTGAAGCGGTCGCCTTGGCCATATGCAAATTGCTGGCAAAGAGCCATCTGCTGATCACTTAAAACATTGATCACATAGTGCGAAGCCTTTTGAAAAGAAGGCAAGGTCCTTGATTTCAAACCCAAACTCCAGACGATTAGCGGTGGCGTGAGCGAGACGCTGTTGAACGAACTGGCAGTCAGCCCTACAAACTGATGCCCCCAATCTGCTGGATTGGCATCACCCAATTGATGGGCGGTAATGATCGAGACTCCTGTGGGAAAGCGCGAAAGAGCTTGCTTGAAGTGCTGTGTATCAAGGGGTGTATTAGGGGAATTCATGAGTTAATTGTATGAAATTTCATATAAACTTGCTGGAAGAATTTGGGCCCCATCTTCTCATAGGGCTGGTATCGCAAGGAGTAGAGATGCTAATTGAGCAAATTGAACACCGTTGGTTGCTTGCTTTTGAGCGTACTTTTGAATTGTGCAAAGTTCAGCCAAACGAAGTAGTCGCCTTGTTGACTGAAAGCCAGTCTAGGCGCGTCAATGTTGATTTGGCCAGGCTTGCCTTGCAACAAATGGGCGCCAAAGTGTTCGAAGTGTGTTTGCCGACGCCAGCATTAAGCGCACCTGCGCCCATCAGATCGACAGGTGCTACCGATGTCATTCAAAATTTGGCACCCGTTGTGGCCGCATTGCAGCGCGCTCATTTGATCATTGATTGCACGGTAGAGGGCATGTTGCATGCGCCTGAATTACCCACAATCTTGAAAGGTGCCGATGGTGTGGTGCCGCGCTTGTTCATGATTTCCAATGAGCACCCAGAAATTTTGGAACGCACCGTGCCCAATCCTGCACTTGAAGGTGTAGTGCGCAATGCCATGAAAAAACTTCGGGGCGCACAGCAAATGCATGTCACTTCTAAAGCCGGCACTGATTTGAACATTCAACTGAAGTCTGCTGTGGTGGGGGGCGTTTGGGGCTTTTGTGCCAAGCCTGGCATGGTGTCACACTGGCCGGGAGGTTTGGCTTTGGCCTTTCCTGCTGCTGGCAGTGTCAATGGCACTTTGGTGATGGCGCCAGGCGATGTCAATCTCACCTTCAAGCGCTACCTGCGCGACACCATTCACCTCACCATCGAAAACGACACCATTGTGCGCATTGAAGGCCAGGGCGTGGACGTGGACATGATGCGCTCTTATTACCAAGCATGGATTGACAAAGAAGGTCATCGCGATGCCTGCGCTGTGTCGCACGTAGGTTTTGGTTTAAATCCTGCTGCGCGTTGGGATGCCATGACGTTTTATGACAAGCGCGATTGTAATGGCACTGAGTTGCGAGCCTTCGCTGGAAACTTTTTATATTCCACAGGTGCCAATGAAGTGGCGGGTCGCCACACTTTAGGACACTTTGATTTGCCCATGCGCCATTGCAGCATTGCCTTGGATGATCAGTTTGTGGTGCAAGAGGGTGAGTTGGTGAAGGGCGTGTTTGAAAGTGCAGCGCAATGAGTTCACTCACGCCAGTTTGGATTGAAGCTGGCCCCCACAATGCCAAAACCGCCTTGGTTTTTTTGCATGGCATTGGTGGCGGTAAAAAAGGCTTCCGATCGTCTGTTGATTTTTTTGCAAAGCAGGGCTTTAGAGCTTTGGCTTGGGACATGCCAGGCTATGGCGATAGCCCACTGGAAGGCATGCTCAGTTTTGAAAGTTTGGCGGCATCCCTGGAAGACATGTTGGATGCAGCTAAGCTTGAAAAAGCAGTCTTAGTGGGCCATAGCATGGGCGGCATGGTGGCTTTGCAAGCCTTCACCCGCTGCCCATCGCGCATTGCAGGTCTGGTCATTGTTGCAAGTAGCCCAGCGTTTGGTCAACAAGACGGCGATTTTCAAAAGCAATTTGTGGCTCAAAGGTTGGCACCTTTGGACGCTGGCCAAACCATGGCTGATGTGGCCAATCGTTTAATTCCCAGCATGGTGGCCCCGCTTGCCTTGCCCCAAGAAGCAGTGCTTGCGCAATACCCGACAGGCTTGGCATTGGCGCATGCCTGCATGTCGGCTGTGCCACCCAGCACGTACCGCGCATCGCTGAATGTGCTGGTGAAGTTTGAACAACGTGCAGCACTTCCCACCATCAACGTACCCACACTGTGTTTGGCGGGTGAGCATGACAAAACGGCTCCACCAGAAGTTTTGCGTCGCATGGCGCAAAAAATCAAAGAGGCTGAATACGAATGCCTAGAAGGCGTTGGTCATCTCATGAGCTTTGAGCAAGAAGCCCCGTTTCATGCCGCTGTTTTGAATTTTTTAAGTCGACATTTTTGAGTTGAGGATGTTTTTATGACGACCAGTGTGGCTTCAAAGCCTTATATGCCTATTTGCGGCGATGACTACCCGCTCACAGAAAAACAAAAACACCTCATGGCATTAGCGCATGATTTGGGGGAAAACAAATTTGCACCCCGTGCAGCGCAACTGGACCGCGACGCTCAGTTTCCGTTTGAAAACTACAAAGACATGAAGGCCGCAGGGCTGTTGGCACTTTGCGTGCCCGAAGCCCATGGGGGCCAAGGCGCAGATTACGCCACCTATGCCATGGTGTCATCAGAGATTGGCCGTTGGTGTGGTGCCACGGCGCTAACCTTCAACATGCACGTATGCACCATGATGTGGAGCGGTTTGTTGTCTGAAGATTTAGACATGACGCCCGAGCAGCGTGCTTTGCACCGTGTGCATCAAAAGTCGCACTTTGCGCGTGTTGTCAACGACGGTGCCATCTATGCGCAGCCCTTTTCTGAAGGCGGCGCTTCGGCAGCAGGCGCGCAACCCTTTGGCACGCAAGCCGTGAAGGTGGAGGGCGGTTGGAAAATCAATGGCAAAAAGATTTTTGCATCGCTGTCTGATGCAGCAGATTTCTTTGGCGTGTTGTGCACTGAGAAAAAGCCAGATGCCGAATTGTCCAGACGCGATACGCTTTATTTGGCCATACCCCGCACAGCGCCTGGCTTGACGGTAGAAGGTGATTGGGATCCACTGGGCATGCGCGCTACGGTGTCTCGCAATTTGATTTTCAAAGATGTGTTTGTACCCGACGATGCAGCACTGATGCCGCAGGGCGTTTATTTTCAAGCGGCCAGTCGTTGGCCGCACATGTTCATGACACTCTCGCCCACTTACATGGGCATTGCGCAAGCTGCCTACGACTTCACCGTGGCTTATTTGCGCGGCGAAATTCCTGGCACGGGGCCAGTCAAGCGGCGCCAATTTGCAACCAAACAAATTGCGGTGGCCGAAATGTTTGTCAAGCTGGAGCAAACGCGTAACTTATTTTTGCGCGCCATTGAAGACGCCAAAATTGACCCTCCCAAATCGTCACGCTTGCGCGCCTATGCAGCGCAGTACACCATCATGGAAAACGCGCAAGACATTGCACGCTTGGCCATTCGAACTTGTGGCGGCCAATCGATGCTCAAGTCTTTGCCATTAGAGCGTTTGTACCGCGATGCACGCTGCGGCTCTTTGATGCTGCCTTGGACAGCCGAACTTTGCTTAGATCGCTTGGGCCGCGAAACTTTGTACGAAGCGGGCGAGAAAGACGAATGAACGAAAGTTCCAAAATTGCGCAACGCTTTTGTGAGCTTGCCATAAGCCAAGCTCACAAGTTGGCCATTCAATTTGGCATGCCAGGTCACACTGAAGATTTTGACTTTGCTAAATTTTGGCGACGTGTGGAGCGCGTGACGGGGCACCTTCAAAGCACCCATGGCTTAAAAGTTGGCCAACGCGTGGCTTGGCTTGGCTTGAACCACGAACTACAGTTGGTCACTTTGGTGTCTTGCGCCCGATTGGGCTTGATTTTTATGCCACTGAACTTTAGGCTGGCTTTGGCTGAATTGCAATCAGTGCTTCAAGATGCAAAGCCGAGTATTTTGATTCATGACGAAATGCACGTCGACGCTGCTATAAGTTTGTCGAAAGCGGGACCACCATGTTTTCAATTAGAAAGTTTAGTTGCGCGTCCCTCGTCAAAAAACCTAGCATTGCCTGTTGTCAACGACGACGCAGATGTGCTTTTGGTTTACACCTCCGGCACCACGGGCCTGCCAAAAGGTGCAGTTCACACGCAAGCAGGTTTGCTGGCCAATGCCCAAGCCAGCGACGAGGCGCACGAGTTTAATGCGATAGACATTGTGTTGTCGACCTTGCCAATGTTTCATGTGGGCGGATTATGCATCCAAACCTTGCCTGCATTGCTTGCGGGTGTCTCTGTCCATTTGCATCCACGCTTTGATCCTTTGGCATGGCTGCAAGCTGTTTCAAATGTCGAAGTTGCCAAGCGCCCCACACTGTCGCTGCTGGTCCCTGCCACGATGCGCGCCGTGTTGGAAAACGTGCAATGGCCGGGTGCTAATTTGACAAGTTTGCGAGGCATCATGGCGGGTTCGTCGAGCTTGCCACAAGCCTATTTAGAAAAATTTCATGAGCGAGGTGTGCCAGTCGGTCAAATATATGGCACCACAGAAACTGGACCTGTGAGTGTGATTTTAAAGTTCCGGGATGCAGTTCAAAGAATTGGGTTTGCAGGATGGCCGCATGGCAATTTAGAACTGCAGTTGATAGATTCTGAAGGACGTGAAGCGAAACAGGGTGCAATAGGTGAAGTGCGCGTTCGCGGCAGCAACCTCATGCGAGGTTATTGGTGTGCTGCAACTCAAGCTGCCAAAGAGGGTTTGAACGACGGATGGTTTCATACCGGCGACATGGGGTATTTGGATGCGCAGGGGTGCCTGCAAATTGTGGGTCGCAACAAGGACATGATTATTTCAGGGGGTGAAAATATTTACCCCGCAGAAATTGAAAATGCGTTGGCCGCCTTTCCAGGGCTTCTAGAATGTGCTGTGGTGGGCTTGCCAGATGAACGTTGGGGTGAAGTGCCTGTTTTGGTACTGGTTCGCGCTTCTACGGCGGCAGGGCACAATCTTTCTGAAGCAGCGGTGAAAACCCACTTAGAAGTTCAAATTGCGCGCTTTAAATTGCCCCGCCGAGTCGTTTTTCTGGACGAACTGCCTAAAAGTGCTTTGGGCAAGGTGCAAAAGTCTTTTCTCCAGAAACAAATGATGGCTTTGAATTCTTAGACAATGTGACTTCAAACGGCATAAAGGATTTCAAATGACTTGGTTGATATTGGGCCTGATCTTATTTTTAGGTGCACACTCTGTTCGCGTGGTAGCTGATAACTGGCGTGCAGAAAAAATAGCAGCTTGGGGTGACAAAGCTTTTAAGGGTGTTTACACCCTGGTGTCAATCTTGGGCTTTTATTTGTTAGTGGTGGGTTATGGCGAAGCAAGGCTACAGCCTTTGGCGCTTTGGAACCCGCCCATTTTCACCAGACACATCAGCATGCTCTTGATGTTGTTATCAAGTATTCTCCTAATAGCAACCTACATCCCTCGCAACCACTTCAAAATGCGTTTGAGACATCCGATGGTTTTGTCTGTCAAGGTTTGGGCTTTGTCGCACCTGCTTGCGAACGGTAATTTGGCCGATCTTGTCTTGTTTGGCTCTTTTTTAATTTGGGCTGTTTTGAATTTCAGGTCTGCCCGTGCGCGCGACCGAGCACAAGTTGAAAATTCTGTTGCCATCGAAGACTCACTCCCCAAGCCCAATCTGTATGCCACCCTCATTGCTTTGTTTGGCGGTATGGCTTTGTGGGCGGTGATTACTTTTGTGTTGCATGCCAAAGTTGTGGGCGTTGCTCCAATGGGATAACTGAGAGAAAATACCGTCATGAGCACAAACGACGCCACCACCACAGAAGCAATCAGCACTTGGTTTGATGATTTTGAGAAAAGACAGTTCAATGTGAACGGTGTCGTGGTGTGCTCGCGCCTATCTGCCAATTGGTTGAATCAAATGGACAAGCCAGTTTTGGTTTTGTTGCACGGTTTTCCGCAAACACATGTCATGTGGCACCGTGTGGCGCAAGCGCTCAAAGATAACTATCGATTGGTCTTGCCCGATTTGCGCGGCTATGGCGACTCGTCTCATGCCCCTGGCTTGCCCGATCACAGCAACTACAGCAAACGCGCCATGGCGCAAGATGTGGTGGGCTTGCTTGATCAACTCAATGTGGACACTTTCTTTTTGTGCGGCCACGACAGGGGTGGGCGTGTTGCACACCGCCTAGCGCTTGATTTTTCTTCCCGCGTTTTGAAGTTGTGCGTGCTTGATATAGCGCCCACCCTAGACATGTACAACCGTACCGACATGGACTTTGCACGAGCCTACTATCACTGGTTCCACCTCATTCAGCCTAGCCCTTTGCCCGAGAAAATGATTGGCGGTAACGTGTTGCATTACTTGCACGCCAAGCTGGGTGGCTGGGGCTCACACGGCACTTCTTTCATTGAGCCCGAAGCCATGGCCGAGTATGAGCGCAGCATGAACTTGCAGCCAGATCAGCCAGGTGATTTGATGCCTGCAGTGCACACCGCTTGCGAAGATTACCGCGCCAGTGCCAGCATTGATTTGCTGCACGATAAAGCCAGCCGCGCACAAGATCAAAAAATCATGTGCGACACCTTGGTTCTCTGGGGAGACCGCGGTGTGGTGCACAAAATGTTTGCGCCCATTCGTCTGTGGCAAGCGCAATGCGCGGGTGAGGTTTCAGGCCACGTGGTGCCTTCAGGTCACTTCATTCCAGAAGAACTGCCAGACCTCACCGCCGAAAGCCTTCGCGCTTTCATGGTTTGAACAAGGTGCCCTAGTTGGCGCCGCAACACTTCTTGTATTTCTTCCCGCTACCGCAACTGCAAACATCGTTTCGACCTGGCGTTGCTTCTTTGATGACCTGCGTCACGCGGGGGCCAATGTTGCGCCAAATTTCACGCAGATCGTAAACCGCCCACAGGGCTTCACCATAGGTATTCAGACGCGATTCGCTCACGCTTAAAGGGCCATCTTCGCTGAGTGCCGACAGCGTGGGTTCGTCTGTGTCATCTTCTGTCAGTGCCACGATGGCCTCTAGCGCAGTGTCGTGCCACTGCGCAGATTCTTTGTCTTTCGGTGCGGTCCATTCATCGGGCCAGTTTTCAACAACGAACATGAAACCTAAAGCCCAAACCTGTGCAAAGGCTGGAATTTCTTCGCTGCCAATTTCTGCACGCTCTTCGGGTGACAAGCTGGCAATGGCGCCGCGTACGTCCATCACCTCGGGTGCATAGGCGCTGTCTTCGTCGAGGGCTTTGATTTCTGTGTCTAGGGCTTTTTTGACCTCGTCGTAACGTTGTTGCCACAAGCTTAAGAATTTAACTTTCTGCGCTTCATCAGAAAAGCCAGCGCCGCCTTCGTCGTCTTCAAGCCCCAACAAAACGGGCAACCATTCTACTTCTGGCATAGCACGACGGCAACAAATGAGCGCCACCATGAAACCTTCACAAAACTCCCACTGTGGTGTTTCTTCGTAGCGCGTGCGCAGGTCATCCAAGATATCGTCGAGGGCGTCAAAGTCTTCGGGTTGCAGGCCGGTCATGGGTTGTTCCTGTGTTCAGTGTCTGTTGGGTAGATGAGGGGCAGTCGCGCAGTTCAATGTGCGGAAATGTCAGTAGGATTCAACACCACACCTGATTGAAGCAAGCGTTTCTTCATGCACAAAATTGCCTTGTCTTTGCTTAGCAATGGCACCGCATGGGCTACCGCCAAGTCGATGAATTTTTGATCGTCAGGGTCTTTGCAAGTGCATAGCGCTTTGGCTGCAGGTTCTGCTGCCAACTGGTGCTCGTCAAAGCGGTTCAATATATCTTGCGCTTGAATGTTGGACTTGGCCATGCGCTTAACAAGGTGCGGATACGCCAACACCCGCTCTAACTCGTCGCGCATGCTGTCCGTGGCCAAGTGAGAAATAGCGCCGCTTTGCAGCGCAGCGCGCAAAGGGATGGTGGCAGGGTCTTCAAACAACCAAAGATCAAGCACGATGTTGGTGTCAATCACCCAAGCTTGCGCTCCGGGCTTAGCTTGAGTCTCAAAGCTTGTCACGCATCGAACCCTTCATGAGGTCAAAGCGAAACATACGGCATTCAATAGGCCCGTTCCACATGGGCACACGGCGCGATTCTTTGAGGCGCATTTTGGTAGGCAGCTTGAGATCAGGTGTCAGCATCCAAGCAGTCCAGCCGTTGTAGTTCTTTTTCCAATGCGAGGCCAGTTGCGAGAAGAACTCGCCGCCATCGTCGCCTTCGGCCACTTCGCGTGATCGGCTTAAATCAACGCTGTCCCGTGATCGGCCAAAGCCAGTGTCTTCGCGGTTTCTGTCTCTGCTCGACACGCCTGCTACACCCGCTGCAGCAATGCGCTCGCCGTACGGCGGGTTGAGCAGCATGAGGCCGGGTGTTTCGCACGGTGGCATGCGCTGAAGTGCATCACCACCGCGCGCTTGTACCACTTGGCCAACGCCAGCGCGCTCTGCGTTGCGCTGCGTGAAGTCAACCATGCGGAAAGTCACATCAGAGGCGTGAATTTCTGCAGTGGGCTCGTGCTCTTGTGCGCGCGCATCTTCTTGAAGCGCCTGCCAAACGTGTGGTTGGAAAGGCAATAATTTTTCAAACCCAAAACGTCGCAAAATACCGGGCGCAATGCCGCACGCAATTTGTGCAGCCTCAATGGCGATGGTGCCACTGCCACAGCATGGGTCGTACAAAGGCGTGTGCGCATCCCAGCCGCTGGCGGCCAGCATGGCGGCGGCCAAAGTTTCTTTAAGGGGCGCATCGCCTTTGTCTTCGCGCCAACCGCGCTTGAACAAGGGCTCGCCTGAGGTGTCCATGTATAGCGTGCAGCTGTCGGTAGTGAGGTGCACATAAATGCGTACGTCGGGCCACTGTGTGTTGACGTCGGGACGTTCGCCGCGTTTGTCGCGAAAGCGGTCGGCCACGGCGTCTTTGATTTTGAGGGCTGCAAAATTAAGGCTTGTGAGCGGGCTGTGCTGCGCTGTGATTTCAATTTTGAAGGTTTGCTTGGTGGTGAACCAAATTTCCCACGCTACAGCAAAGGCGGCGTCGTACAAATCTTTTTCATTGCGGTAAAAAGTTTGCGACAGCTGAATGAGCACACGCTGCGTGAGTCGGCTGTGCAAGTTGAGGCGCAATGCATCGCGCCATGAGGCGTTGGCCATCACGCCACCGCGGCCCGTGAGCAAATCATTGCCTGTAAGCCCTGTGAGTTGATGGATCTCGTCGGCCAGCAAGCCTTCAACGCCGGCGGCGCAAGGCATAAAGAGTTGAAGCGAATTCACAGAGTTTTACGCAAGTTAGCGGGCGCAATTTTGAGCGCCTCGCGGTATTTGGCCACGGTGCGCCGCGCGCAATCGATGCCTTGTTCTTTGAGCATTTCAGACAGTTGGTTGTCTGACAGGGGTTTGTTGGGGTTTTCTGCTGCCACCAATTGTTTGATGAGGGCGCGCACCGCGGTGCTGGAAGCTGCGCTGCCGCTGTCGGTGCCTAGGCCTGAGCCAAAGAAAAACTTCAACTCATAGGTGCCCATGGGCGTGGTCATGTACTTGGCCGTGGTGACTCGGCTGATGGTTGACTCGTGCAGGCCCAACTCATCTGCAATTTCGCGAAGCACCAAAGGCCGCATGGCCAACTCGCCATGAATGAAGAAGTTGCGCTGGCGCTCCACAATGGCAGTGGACACGCGCAAAATAGTGTCAAAGCGCTGCTGAATGTTTTTAATGAACCAACGCGCTTCTTGCAGCCTTTGTTGCAAACCCAAATGGCCTTCGCCTTTGCCACCACGCAATGCGTTGGCATAAATATCGTGAACGCGCAATTTGGGCATCACATCAGGATTGAGTTGAACTCTGAAATGCGGTTCACCGCCTTTGCGTGTGCCAATGACCAACACATCGGGCACAATGACATGTTGTTCTGCATTGGCAAAGGGGCGGCCTGGTTTGGGCTCTAAGCGCGTGATGAAGGTGAGCGCCAATTTGACAAGGGCTTCGTCTTCGCCGCACTGAACTGCCAATCGTTTGTAGTCACGTTTGGCCAATAACTCCAAAGGCAGTGCGCAAATTTTCAAAGCAACTGGCGCTACTTCGTTGTCAGGTTCATCCTTCATGATGGCTTTGAGTTGGATGCGCATGCACTCGCCCAAATCGCGAGCACCTATGCCCACAGGCTCGAGCGATTGCAGCAAGCTCAATGCCATTGTGAAGCGGTGCACCAATTCTTCAAGTTGCTCGATGTCGTCGGTGCCGGCCAAGCCTTGCGCCAAGGACTCTAGGCTGTCTTCTAAATACCCGTCATCGTTCAATGACTCAATTAAAAAGCGAAGGGCTGCACGGTCAATTTCAGACAAGCGCATCGACAAAGCTTGTCGGTGCAAATAGTCTGTGAGAGAGCCTAAGCCGCGAGCCAACTCAATGGCGTCAGCACCCTCAGAGTCATTGTTGGTGTTGTTTTTGCGAGCGCCGGCATCGGTGCCCCACTCGCTGTCGTCGGGCGCCATGTCGACGCTGCCGTCGCCATCCCAGCTGTCGGCCACATCGGTTACTGCTTCGTCGCTGGTGACCGATGCGGTGGATTCTCCTGCTGCATCGCGCGAGTCGGAGCCTGCGTCGCTGGCGGCTTCTGACACACGGTCGCCCAAGCTCACGCGGGCATCGGCTTCGGGCAATCCGTAATCTTCTTGCGGTGCTTCGTCGGTATTGCGTTCAAGGAAAGGATTTTCGTCGAGCATTTGCTCAACTTCTTGACTGAGCTCTAGGGTGGAGAGTTGAAGCAGCCGAATGGATTGTTGCAACTGTGGCGTGAGCGCCAAGTGCTGGGACATCCGAAGTGAAAGGCTTTGCTTCATGGTCCCTCCATCACATTCGGAAGTGTTCGCCGAGGTACACACGGCGTACGTCGGCATTATTGACAATGTCTTGCGGGGTGCCTTGCGCCAATACGCGCCCCTCGCTGATGATGTAGGCGTGGTCGCAAATGCCCAATGTTTCGCGCACGTTGTGATCGGTGATCAGTACGCCAATGCCGCGCTCTTTCAAGAAGGCAATGATGCGTTGAATTTCAATGACGGCAATGGGGTCAATGCCCGCAAAAGGCTCGTCTAGCAAAATAAAGCGAGGGTCTGTGGCCAAGGCGCGTGCAATTTCGACACGCCTGCGTTCGCCGCCCGATAGCGCCAAAGAAGGCGAGTCGTGCAAATGATCAACGCGCAAATCTTTGAGGAGAGCTTGTAAGCGGGTGCTGATCTCTGCATTGTTTAAAGGCTTGCCGTCTTCATTCAGTTGCAACTCCAACACAGCGCGCACATTTTCTGCCACGGTGAGTTTTCTGAAAATAGAAGCTTCTTGTGGCAAATAAGAAAGCCCCATGCGCGCACGGCGGTGAATGGGCATGCGTGTAACGTCTTCACCATCAATCAGAATGTGTCCGCCATCGGTGCGCACCAAACCCACAATCATGTAGAAGGAGGTGGTTTTGCCGGCACCATTGGGTCCTAACAAACCCACTACTTCACCTTTTTCAACTTTGACCGATACGTCAAACACCACTTGGCGGCTACCGTAAGACTTTTGCAAATGGCGCGCTTCAAGGTGGCTGATGGCGGTGAGGGCGCTCATGGCTTGTCTGCACCGGTGCGTGTGCTCGATTTCAAAACGGGCCCAGCAACGGGCGGTGTAGGTTCATTGGTTTTAGGACGAGGAGTGATGGTAGCTTTGACGCGTTGGCTACCAGAGGTGTTGCCTGGCAGGCCGGTTTTACCATCGACCGAGAAAACTTCGGTGGTGTTGTTGACCAAAATTTGTTGGCCTTGAATTCGGTCTGCCACCACTTGGCCGCGCATTATGCGCAGTTCAGCGCGTTGGGTGAGTGTCAGGGTATCGGCCTTGCTGTTGTAAACAACTGCTTCTGCTTCTCCCTCGGTGAATTCGTCGAAGCCTTCACGCTTTTGGCGAAAGAAAACACGCTCGCCCGGTTCGGCCGACAAAGTGGCCACTTGGTTGCCTTGACTGTCTTGTTTGACCTCCATGCGAGCTGCTTTCAGAACCAGGGTGCCCTTGGTCATGAGAACTTTGCCGGTGAAGGTGGTGAGTTGTTTTTGGTCGTCGTGTTTGAGCGAATCGGCCTCAACGTTCATGGGTTTGTCTTTGTCCGCTTTTTCGGCGAAAGCACTTTGAGCCGCAATGGCGGCTAGGGTGAAGAGCAATGTGATGAACTTGAGTTTCATAAAGGCGCGAATCTTGCTTGATTGTAGGTGTTCAGAGGGGATGCACACCTGTTTGGAAGAAAAATCACAAAAAAAAGCCCACCGAAGTGGGCTGATGCGCAACACCTGCTTTGAATCAGGCGCGGCCTTGTCGAACTAGGGCCAACAAAGACTCTGTGACTTGAAGTGCGCGGTCCATGCTGCCTGCCAATGTGCCATCGATGTAGAACTTGCCTGCAACGCCCAAAGACGGAACACCTTCAATTTTGAAATCATTTTGCAATTGAACGGCGCGCTTGAGCTTGCTGGCCACGCCAAATGATTTGGCTGTGTCGGCAAATTTGTTTTTATCAACGCCTTGCTTTTCGACCCAGGCCAAAATGCTGGCATCGGTGTTCAATGTCAAACGTTCGACATGAATGGCTTGGAACACTTTGCCGTGTACTTTGTCTAACAAGCCCATGGCTTCCAAAGAGAAATACAAACGTTGCTGGGGCGCGAAGTCTTCTCTGAACGCGACGGGTATGCGGCGCACCACCACATCCTTGGGCGCATTTTTCACCCATTGTGCAAAGGCGGGTTCGAAGGCGTTGCAGTGAGAGCAGCTGTACCAAAAGAATTCAATCACTTCAATTTTGCCGGCTTCAGATTCGGTGGGCACGGCACGGTCTAACTTGGTGTAATCCTTGCCCGCCACAAACTTGGCGGGGCCTTGCGCAAAAGCAGTGTTGTTCAAACTTAAGCCGCCAAGGCTTGCGGCGGTGCCCAAACTGGCTAAAGAAAATTCACGGCGTTTCATAACGTGCTCCTGATAAATAAGGTGTTGTTTAAGTTTAGCGTTGGACGCGAACCAAGGCGGCATCCATGCCATTGGCATCTAAGCGTGCTTTGATTTTTTCTGCTTGATCTTTGTCATCAAAAGGGCCGCTTCGAACTCGAAAGATAGCGCGCCCAGCTTGCTCACGTTCACTCACCTTGGCTTCAATGCCCATCATGGACAGTTTAGCTTTTTGGGCGTCTGCGTCAGCTGCAGATTTAAAGGCACCTGCTTGCACAAAATAGGTGAAAGGATCGTTGGTGGCTGGCGCTTTGTTGGCGGGCTGGGGTGTAGCCGCGGGTGGAGGTGCAGATGCGGCAGGAGCAGATGCGGCCGCTGCCAAGGGATCGGCCGTCACTGCAGGTGTGGGTGCGCCGGCACCAGGATTGGGTACGCCTGCGGTGGCCGCGGCAGGATTGGCAGTCGCAGCGTCTGCCGGTGCTTCTGGCGTGGCGGGTTTGCTTTGTATCGCACCGTTTGGATTCCAGTCTTTGTTTTTTTCCGCTTCGACCGCATCTTGATCGGCAGAACGTGATTGGTTCTTGTTGCTAAATGGCATCGGCACTTTGGTGACGTACATGGCGACACCGAGGGCAATGATGAGGCCAATGACCAAGCCTAGAACAAAGCCCAGCAAGGTGCCACCGCGTTGGCTTTGGATGTTGAAGTGGGACATGTTGTGAAGTGCTCTCAATTCATACTTAAATAAGTAGCGTCCGAATTACATCTGCTCAGGTGCGGACACACCCAAGATTTTCAAGCCATTTTGCAAGACTTGTGCGCAGGCTGCAACCAAGGCCAAGCGCGCCAGTTTGAGGGGTTCTTCTTCAACCAAAATGCGCTCTGCATCATAGTAGCTGTGGTAACTGGCTGCCAAGTCGCGCAGGTAAAAGGTCACGTCGTGCGGGGCAAAGTCTTGCGCTGCGTCGGTCAGCATGGCGGGGTATTTGGCCAACAGCAACATCAGGGCCTGAGCTTTGGGGTTGTCTAAATTAGACAAATCGACTTTGGCCAAGCTGGCCACATCGCCGCCCCAAGTGCGCAAAATGGAGTGAATGCGTGCGTGGGCGTATTGCACGTAATACACCGGATTGTCGTTGTTTTTGGCCAAGGCCAAATCAATGTCGAACACGTATTCGGTATCGGGCTTGCGGCTGAGCAAGAAGAAGCGCACCGCATCTTTGCTGGTCCACTCAATCAGATCGCGCAAGGTGACATAGCTGCCAGCGCGTTTAGAAATTTTCACTTCCACACCACCGCGCATGACGCGCACCATGGTGTGCAACACGTAGTCGGGGTAGCCCTCTGGAATACCCGCGCCAGCGGCTTGCAAGCCAGCGCGCACACGTGCAATGGTGCCGTGGTGGTCGGTGCCTTGAATGTTGACCACTTTGGTAAAGCCGCGTTCCCATTTGGCTATGTGGTAGGCCACATCGGGCACAAAGTAGGTGTAGGTGCCATCGCCTTTGCGCATGACGCGGTCTTTGTCGTCACCATAGTCGGTGGACTTGAGCCAGAGCGCGCCATCTTGCTCGTAGGTCTTGCCTGCTTCTTGAAGCTTCTTCACAGCAGCGTCAACGCGGCCACTGGTGTAGAGGCTAGACTCAAGGTAGTAGTTGTCAAACTTGACGTCGAAGGCTTTCAGGTCGAGGTCTTGCTCGTGACGCAAATAGGCGACGGCAAATTCGCGCATGCCATTCAAATCGTTCAGGTCGCCACTGCCTGTAAATTCGCGGTCGTCTGACTTGACGGTTTTCTTTGCTAAGAAATCTTGCGCAATGTCTAGGATGTAGTCGCCGTTGTAGGCCGCTGCGTTTTCGCCACTGGGCCACTCTGCATCACCCGGCTTGAAGCCTTGCGCGCGCAATTGGGTTGAAGTGGCCAAGGTGTTGATTTGCACGCCCGCGTCGTTGTAATAAAACTCGCGGTACA
Organism: Limnohabitans sp.; assembly: GCA_044233865.1. Taxonomy (GTDB): domain Bacteria; phylum Pseudomonadota; class Gammaproteobacteria; order Burkholderiales; family Burkholderiaceae_C; genus Limnohabitans_A. The sequence goes on along the minus strand of JBIIJK010000018.1, from coordinate 16,135 downwards.
CGGACCAACCTTGCGTCGCAAACAAATTGCAAATGGCATCGCCCAATGCGGCTTGTCTGCCATGGCCCACATGAAGTGGCCCTGTTGGATTGGCAGACACAAACTCCACCAACACTTTTTCGTTGCGCTCAGCTTGCTTGCCAAAGCAAGAAGCGGCATGCAGCACTTCTTGGATGACCGCTTGTTTGGCACTGGGTTTGAGCTTGAGGTTTAAAAAGCCAGGGCCTGCAATGTCAATGCTCTCTACCCATTGGGTGAAAGCAGGCGTGGCCATGAGTGCGGTGCGCAGCGCTTCGCCCACTTGTCTGGGGTTTTGACCCAAGGGCTTGGCCAAGTGCATGGCAGCTGTGCAGGCTAGATCGCCATGGGCGGCTACCTTGGGCGATTCAAAAATGGCTTTGGCGCCGGCACCAGAGTGCAGGCGTTCGAGTTCAGCAGCGAGGGCCGAGCGTAATTCTTGTTTGGCTAAGAGCATCCCCCGATTTTACGGGGCGCTTTGCCAAGTTGCGGGCAAGCTGTAGTGATGCTTTAAAAAGTCGATCCAAAGGCGCAAACGCAGGGGTAAATGCTTTCTTTGGGGGAAAACGCCGTAAATCCCATTGGGCGGGGCGGCAAACTCGGCCAATACTTCCACCAACTGACCCGTTAGGATGTCATTTTCTACCTCCCAGGTGCTGCGCCAAGCGATGCCCATGTCCGCCAAACACCAGCCGTGCAAAACTTGGCCATCGGAGCAATCTAGGGGGCCGTGCGGGCGCAAGTGGGTGACTTCGGGGCCTTCAGCAGGGTCTGAGGGCGGCACCTTAAAGGCCCAACCGCGCGTTTGGGAGGCATCGCTAGACAGCGTCAGACAACTGTGCTGGAGTAAATCGGCAGGGATTTTCGGGGTGCCATGTTTGGCCAAATAGGCGGGCGTCGCCACACACATGCGCCGGTTGTCTGCCAATCGCACGCTGACCAAGGATGAATCTGGCAGGTCGCCCACGCGCACTGCAAAGTCAAAGCCTTCGCCAGCCAAGTCAATCACCCGATCACTGAGGTTGAGCGAAATTTTGACGTCTGGATTTTGCGCATGAAACAAGGGTGCTAGCGGTGCCACATGCCTTCGCCCAAAACCCGCGGGTGCGGTAATTCGCAAATGACCGCTGGCTTTGAGGCCTCCGGCTGAAACGCTGTCTTCTGCATTGGCCACATCGCTTAAGAGACGTTGGCAATTTTCTAAAAAGGCGCTGCCCTCGTGCGTCAAGCTGATCCGTCGGGTAGTTCGCAGCAGCAACTTCACGCCCAAGTGTGATTCCAAGGCATCGAGCCTTCTGCCAATGATGGCGGGGGCCACGCCTTCTGCACGCGCAGCTGCACTCAAGCTGCCACGGGTGGCAACCGATACAAATGATTCAAAAACTTTGAGCTTGTCCATGGTTCAAGGCTTAGCCTGTTTGCGGTTTAAGCCGCCTCGTTGGGGTGACTCAGTTTTTGTATTTCTTCTGAGTTGTAGCCTAGGCTGCTTAACAAACTTTCGTTGTGCTCACCCAAGTTGGGCGCGTTCTGCCTGACCTTCAAGCGCTCTTGGTTCATGCTGAGTGGCAACAAGACGGTGTCAATGGTTCTGCCATCGTTCAAGGTCATCGGCGCGAGGCCGCCTGTGGCATTCAAATGAGGATCGTCTAACAATTCGTGTGGCGCTGTGATGGGCGCATAGGGCAATGAATTTTTTTCAAAAACCTCACTCAGTTCTTGCGCAGAGAAATTTTTCAGCCGCTCTCTCAAATTGGGCAGCAACCATTCACGCGCTAGCACGCGATCGTTGTTGCTGGTCAATTTGGGGTCATTGAATAAATCTGTGTAGCCGAAGGCATCGCAAAATAGTTTCCAAGCGGTGTCGCTGACAACTGCCAAAAATATTTGTTCGCCATCCTTCACCACAAACACATCGTAGACAGCCCACGCAGAAATTCGCTCTGGCATGGGCGCCGCCGCCTGACCTGTGACTTGGTATTGCATCATGTGCTGCGCCACCAAAAACACATTGTTTTCAAACAAGGCGCTTTGCACTTCTTGCCCTTCGCCTGTTTGAGCGCGTTGCGCCAAAGCTGCCATGGCACCCATAGCGCCAAACATGCCGCCCATGATGTCGTTCACACTGGTGCCGGCCCGCAGTGGGTCGCCGCTTCGGCCCGTCATGTAGGCCAAGCCGCCCATCATTTGCACCACCTCGTCAAGGGCTGTGCGATGCTCGTAGGGCCCTGGCAAAAAACCCTTGAGTGAAACGTAGATGAGCCGTGGGTTGAGCTTCTTCAAGGTTTCGTAATCCAAGCCCAGTTTTTTCATGGTCCCTGGTTTGAAGTTTTCACAGACGATGTCTGCGGTGGCGATCAAACGCAATGCTGCTTCTTTGCCTGCGAGCGTTTTCAAATCTAAGGCGAGGCTTTTTTTGTTGCGGTTGAAGAGTGGAAAAAAACCAGCGCCTGAACCCAAGAGTTTGCGAGTGTTGTCGCCCTCATGACCGTGGCCAATGGGTTCAACCTTGATCACCTCTGCGCCCAAATCTGCCAGCACCATGCCGCAGGTGGGGCCCATCACCATGTGCGTGAATTCGACCACGCGGATGCCTTCATAAGGCAAGCCTTCGCGTGGGCTGACTTCACTGATCAATGCTCGGTCTGATTTCATCTGGTGTTTGGGATGTGGTGGATCGAGTTTTTTAGGTAGAACAATATTTTCACTAATTTTGTCGTATTTGGCTTCGATCTTTGCATAAAAGTCACAAGTCAAAGGATATTTCCCTAATTTGTGAATCCTGAAACATCGAATAAAGTGAGGTTTGTTCAGGAAGTACTTGTTTTTCTGCTTCCTGCAAGCTGATGAATTCAGCTCTCACTTGTTTTGTTTTTTATTTGAGGCTTTTTATGACCGATCGCATTGCCATTCACGGACTTCACGTGGCCACACCGCTTTATCGCTTTATTGAGGACCAAGTTTTGCCTGCTGTTGGCGTGAAAAGCAAGGCCTTTTGGGCAGGCTTTGATGGCATCGTGAAAGACTTGGCGCCTGTCAACTTGGCCTTGTTGGCCGAGCGCGATCGCATTCAATTGGACATGGACAAGTGGCACGCCGCCCACCCAGGACCCGTGAGTGATGCCAAAGCCATGAAGGCTTATCGCCAACATTTGACATCGATTGGCTACTTGGTGCCAGAGCCCAAAAGCCCCAAAGCCAACACCCAAAATGTGGATGCAGAGTTGGCGGTATTGGCAGGTCCCCAGTTGGTGGTGCCTATTTTGAATGCACGCTATGCCCTGAACGCTGCCAACGCACGTTGGGGTTCTTTGTATGACGCGCTGTACGGCACCGATGCACTGAGTGAAGCCAACGGTTGCGAAAAAGGCACTGGCTACAACCCTAAGCGCGGCGCCAAAGTGATTGAGTATTGCCGCTACGTGCTTGACCGCTGTGCTCCGCTGAAGAAAGGCTCGCACATTGACAGCACGGGCTACAGTGTGAAGGGTGGCAAGTTGGTGGTCAGCTTGAAATCAGGCACCACAACTTTGGCTGATGCCAAGCAATTTGTGGGCTTCCAAGGTGATGCCAATGCGCCTAGTTCATTGCTGTTGAAGCACAACGGCTTGCACCTTGATTTGGAAATTAACAAATCACACCCCATTGGCAAAACAGACCCTGCGGGCGTGTCCGATTTGGTGGCCGAAGCTGCACTTTCCACCATCTTGGATTTGGAAGACTCGGTGGCTGCTGTCGATGCCGAAGACAAGGTTTTGGCTTACAGCAACTGGCTTGGCATTTTGCAGGGCACTTTGTCAGAAGACGTGCAAAAGGGCGGCAAAACTTTCAAGCGCACACTGAACCCAGACCGCGTTTACAACAAGCCCAGCGGCAAAGGCCACGAAGTCTTGCATGGCCGCTCTTTGTTGTTCGTGCGCAATGTGGGTCACCTCATGACCAACCCTGCCATTTTGTACAACGCAGCAGACGGTTCGCAAAAAGAAATTCCAGAAGGCATTCTGGACGCCATGATTACTACCACGTGTGCCATGGCCGACTTGCAGAAAAAGAAGGGCGCTGATTTCCGCAACAGCCGCACCGGCAGCGTCTACATCGTGAAGCCCAAAATGCACGGTCCCAAAGAAGTGGGCTTTGCAGACACCTTGTTTGGCCGCGTCGAAAAAGTGTTGGGCTTGAAGCCCTCCACAGTGAAGCTTGGCATCATGGACGAAGAGCGCCGTACCAGCGTCAATTTGGCCGCGTGCATTGCTGCAGCCAAATCACGTGTGGCCTTTATCAATACGGGCTTCTTGGACCGCACCGGCGACGAAATGCACACTTGCATGTTGGCCGGTCCTGTCATGCGCAAAGGCGATATCAAGGGCAGTACTTGGTTAGGCGCCTACGAGAGAAGCAACGTGGCTGTGGGCTTGCAAGCAGGCTTGCGCGGCCGCGCACAAATTGGCAAGGGCATGTGGGCCATGCCCGATTTGATGGCCGACATGTTGAAGCAAAAAATCGCTCATCCCAATGCCGGTGCTAACACGGCTTGGGTGCCAAGCCCCACGGCGGCTACCTTGCACGCCATGCACTACCACCAAGTGAACGTGCAGGCCTTGCAAAAGCAAATGGAAAAAACAATCGGCAAGAACGACGCCAAAGCCATGCGCGAAGAAACACTCAGCAAGTTGTTGCAGTTTCCAGTGGTCACACCCGGACAGGCCGCAGAGTGGACCGCGAAAGACAAACAAGATGAACTCGACAACAACGCCCAAGGCATCTTGGGTTATGTGGTGAGATGGGTTGATCAAGGCGTGGGTTGCTCTAAGGTGCCCGACATTCATGGCGTGGGCCTGATGGAAGACCGCGCCACTTTGCGCATCAGCAGCCAGCACATTGCTAACTGGATGGCGCACGGCGTGGTGACTGAGGCGCAAGTGAAAGCCACCATGGAGCGCATGGCCGCGGTGGTGGATCAGCAAAATGCAGGTGATGCGTCCTACCAAAAGATGGCGGGCAACTTTAAAACTTCCAAAGCGTATCAAGCTGCTTGCGACTTGGTCTTCAAAGGCAAAGAGCAACCCAGTGGTTACACCGAGCCTTTGTTGCACGCTTGGCGTTTGAAGGTCAAAGCCAGCTAGGCTTTACCTGATGTTGTGGTGTTACTTTAAGCGGCTTGAACAGCCGCTTCTAGTGCATCCATGAAAATCGACGCCACATCGCAACCCGTTTGATCAAAAATTTCTTGGAAACACGTGGGACTGGTGACGTTGATTTCGGTCACGCTGGTGCCGATGATGTCTAAACCAATCAACAACAAACCACGTGCCGCCAAAATGGGGCCAATGGCTTCTGCAATAGAGCGATCGTTGTCGGTAATGGGTTGAGCCACACCTTTGCCACCGGCCGCCAAATTGCCGCGCACTTCGCCGCCTTGCGGTATGCGGGCCAAGCAGAAGGGCACAGGCTTGCCGCCAATGATGAGCACGCGCTTGTCGCCTTGTGCAATGGCGGGTAAAAACTTTTGCACCATGACCGATTGAGCGCCGTCTAGGTTGAGCGTCTCAATGATGGAGCCTAAATTCATGCCATCTGCGCCCACTCGAAAAATGCCCATGCCACCCATGCCGTCGAGTGGCTTCAAGATGATGTCTTTGTGCTCGGCATGAAATGCCTTGATGGCTTCTGCAGAACGTGTCACCAAAGTAGGCCCAATGAATTGGGGGAACTCCATGATGGCCAATTTTTCAGGATGATCACGAAGGGCTGATGCCTTGTTGAACACCTTGGCGCCTTCGCGCTCGGCTTGGCTGAGCAAATGCGTAGCGTAGAAATATTCGCTGTCAAAGGGCGGGTCTTTGCGCATGATGATAGCGTCAAAGTCTTTGAGCCATGCTTGGCGCTCGGCTGTGATCTCATACCAAGCATCAGCTTGGCCCGTCAGGTGCAAGTCTTGAACGTGTGCTTTCACGCACTCGTCTTTTTGCCATTGAATGTGGGGCACTTCGCAAGCAGTGACCTGATGGCCACGCTTTTGCGCCTCGCGCATCATGGCAAAACTGGTGTCCTTCTTGATTTTGAAGGAGGCTAGGGGGTCAATGATGAAAAGTATGTTCATGCGCGTAATGTCGCACAAACGCTTTAACGTCGCATGACAGTCGGGAATTTACATGTTTCGGCGGTATTGGCCGCCCACTTCAAACAGGGTGTTGGTAATTTGCCCTAGCGAGCAAACGCGCACAGCCTCCATCAGCACTTCAAACACGTTGTGGTTGAGAATCACGGCTTGCTGCAAACGAGCCAACATGGCAGGCGATTCTTTGGCATGCTTGGCATGGAACGCATGCAAACGATCGAGTTGAGATTTTTTCTCTTCTTCGGTAGAGCGCGCCAATTCCAGTTTTTCCAAGACTTCATCGCCCTTGGGATTGCGGAAGGTGTTGACGCCAATGATGGGGTACTCGCCGGTGTGCTTGAGCATTTCGTAATGCATCGACTCGTCTTGAATCTTGCCGCGCTGATAGCCCGTTTCCATGGCGCCCAGCACACCACCGCGGTCTGCAATTTTTTCAAACTCTGTCAGCACGGCTTCTTCGACCAGCTCGGTGAGCTCTTCAATGATGAATGAACCTTGGCTTGGGTTTTCATTTTTGGCCAGGCCCCATTCCCGGTTGATGATGAGTTGAATGGCCATGGCACGGCGCACACTGTCTTCAGTGGGCGTGGTGATGGCTTCGTCAAAGGCATTGGTGTGCAGCGAGTTGCAATTGTCGTAAATGGCAATCAAAGCTTGCAAGGTAGTGCGAATGTCGTTGAATTGAATTTCTTGCGCGTGCAAAGAACGGCCAGACGTTTGAATGTGGTACTTCAATTTTTGGCTGCGTTCGTTGGCGCCATATTTGTTCTTCATGGCCACGGCCCAAATACGGCGAGCCACGCGACCCATCACGGTGTATTCGGGGTCCATGCCATTGCTGAAGAAGAAGCTCAAGTTGGGCGCGAAATCGTCAATGTGCATGCCGCGCGCCAAGTAGGCTTCGACAAAGGTGAAGCCATTGGAAAGCGTGAAGGCCAGTTGACTAATGGGGTTCGCACCTGCTTCGGCAATGTGATAGCCACTGATGGACACGGAGTAGAAATTGCGCACATCGTTGTTGACAAAAAATTGCGCAACGTCGCCCATGACTTTCAAGCTGAACTCGGTGCTGAAGATGCAAGTGTTTTGGCCTTGGTCTTCTTTCAAAATGTCGGCTTGCACGGTACCGCGCACATTGGCCATCACCCATGCACGAATTTTGGCCGCTTCAGTGTCGTTGGGTTCGCGGCCATTGTCGATTTTGAATTTTTCCAAATTCTGATCGATGGCCGTGTTCATGAACATGGCCAAGATAGAAGGCGCAGGACCGTTGATGGTCATGGACACGCTGGTGCTGGGGTTGCACAAGTCAAAGCCGCCGTACAACACTTTCATATCGTCCAAGGTGGCAATGCTGACGCCCGAGTTGCCCACCTTGCCGTAAATGTCTGGACGAGGATCGGGGTCATTGCCGTAGAGCGTGACAGAGTCAAAGGCCGTGGACAAGCGTTTGGCGGGCATGCCTTCGCTTAGCAATTTGAAGCGGGTGTTGGTTCTGAACGCGTCGCCTTCGCCTGCAAACATGCGTGTTGGATCTTCGCCTTCGCGTTTGAAAGCAAAGGTGCCAGCGGTGTAGGGAAAACTGCCTGGCACGTTGTCCAACATGAGCCACTTCAAAATTTCGCCATGGTCTTCGTATGTGGGCAAAGACACTTTGCGAATGGTGGTGCCCGATAAGCTTTTGGAAGTGAGTGCGGTGCGAATTTCTTTGTCGCGGATTGTCACAACATACTCGCCTGCCGCGTAGGCCTTTTGCATTTCAGGCCAGTGCCCCAATAATTTCTTTGCGCCAGGTTCTTGTGTTTCTTCACGGCGAATGGCCAAGTCGATGGCTGCCTCTGAGGCTTTGGCACGACCAGGTTTGTCCACTTCCAGCATCACTGCCGCAGCGCGAAGTTGTTGAATTTCACGGGCCAAGTGCGCTTGGGTTCGTGCTTGTTTTTTGTAGCCCCGCACGGTGTCACTGATTTCTGCCAAGTAACGCGTGCGTGCAGTGGGAACCACGGGGGTCTGGTTGGTGCTGTGACGAACGTCGACGATGGGCAGCAAACCCTCTTTCAACTTCAAACCCAATTCGCCCAAGCGAACTTTGAGTGCTTGGTACAAAGCCGTGACGCCATCGTCGTTGAAGCGCGCAGCCATGGTGCCAAACACGGGCATTTTTTCTGTGGGCACTGTCCAAGCTTCTTGGTTTCGCTGAACTTGTTTGGCCACGTCGCGCAGCGCATCGCTGGCGCCTTTGCGGTCAAACTTGTTGATGGCCACAAACTGGGCAAAGTCGAGCATGTCGATTTTTTCCAACTGGCTGGCCGCGCCAAACTCTGGCGTCATGACGTACATCGGCACATCGACATGCGGCACGATGGCTGCGTCGCCTTGGCCAATACCGGAGGTTTCAACCACCACCACATCAAAGCCAGCCACCTTGCAAGCGGCCACCACATCGGGCAGTGCGGCAGAAATTTCGCTGCCAAAATCGCGCGTGGCCAAACTGCGCATGAACACGCGCTGGCCATTGCGCCAAGGGTTGATGGCATTCATGCGAATTCGGTCGCCCAGCAAAGCGCCACCGCTCTTGCGGCGTGAAGGATCGATGGACACCACCGCAATGCGCAAGTCATCGCCTTGGTCCAAACGCAAACGTCGAATGAGTTCGTCGGTTAGAGAAGATTTACCAGCGCCGCCAGTGCCGGTAATGCCCAACACAGGCACTTTGTATTGAACAGCTTCAGTGCGCAATGCGGCTACCATGTCGGCTGAAGCCTTGCCGTTTTCTAACACGGTGATGAGTTGTGACAACGCGCGCCAATTGGCTTCGGTGTTGCCTTGTATGGCTTTCAAATCTTTGGGTGCATACGGGCTAATGTCTTTGTCGCAGCGCATGACCATCTCGCCAATCATGCCGGCCAGGCCCATGCGTTGGCCGTCTTCGGGGCTGTAAATGCGGCCCACACCGTAGGCATGCAATTCGCGAATTTCGGCGGGAACAATGACACCGCCGCCACCGCCAAAGACTTGGATGTGTTCGCCACCGCGCTCGCGCAGCAGGTCAACCATGTATTTGAAATATTCAACGTGGCCGCCCTGGTAGGAGCTGATCGCAATGCCTTGCACATCTTCTTGCAAAGCGGCTGTGACCACTTCGTCGACCGAGCGGTTGTGACCCAAGTGAACCACTTCGGCGCCCATGCTTTGCAAAATGCGACGCATGATGTTGATCGCGGCATCGTGGCCATCAAACAAGCTGGCTGCCGTGACAAAGCGCACTTTGTGCGTGGGGCGGTATTCGGCGAGGGCTTTGTATTCGGCAGACAAGTCGGTCATGTCAAGGTTCCAGTCATGGATGAAAAGGGCCGCATCAGGAAGCAGCCTCGTCTAATTGACGTTTACGTCAACGTCAATCTGCGATCTTAGCCGTTTTACTTAGAAAAGTCTTACAAATCAACATGCCGGCCAACATGGCGGCTGTAAAAATCAGGGCATCTGTGCTTAAAAGCGCGCTGGCCAGGGCTGGGCCGGGGCAATAACCCACCAAACCCCAACCCGCGCCAAATAAAACGGCTCCCCCAATCAGTGGCAAATCGATGTGGCTAAGGGCAGGTTCATGGAATTGATCGTCAAACAAAGGTGTTTCAGAAATTCGCCGCGTCCAAGCAAATGCCAATAAAGTGACACAGACCGCACCGCCCATGACAAAGGCCAAAGTGGGGTCCCAAAGACCTGGGAACGGTCCCTTGCCAATGGCCGTGATGTCCAGAAAGCCCAACACTTTTAGGGGCTGAGTCATACCTGACAAAACCAAGCCAGCCGAAAACAAAAGGCCTGCAGAGAAAGCCAGACCCAATTGGCCGGCGGGGTGGTGGGGGGCGCTCATGCTGCACCTCGCATCAAGGTGACCACAAGCATGCCTGTTGCCATGAAAACACCCACCGCCACCAAGGATCTGGCCGACAACCGGCCCAAGCCACACACGCCATGGCCACTGGTGCAACCATTGCCCCAGACGGTACCAAAACCCACCAAAAGTCCTGCAGGAATGAGCAAATACAAGGGCCTTGCAGGCAAAGTGGGTATCTCTAGGCCCTGACCCAACAGGCAGCCCCCCAAGATCAAGCCTGCCAAAAACGCCCATCGCCAAGATTCAGATAGGACGGGCGAAGCAATGACTTCAGAGGTAATGCTGCTCACGCCCGCAATGCGGCCAAGACCCCACCAAAGCAGCCAACTGGCAAGGCCAATGAGAATACCGCCGAGACCGGCAATTAAATAGGGGTGTAAATTAGCAAGCATGTCGCAGTGTTTCCGAAAAATGTTCCAAAAAAGCTGGCAGAAGTTATCATAATTTGTTGTCCTCCAGAAAGATTTCCATGAGCCGTATTGCCGATCCTGAAAAAAAGAAAGCCCTTTGTGCCCGTCTGGCCCGAATTGAAGGCCAATTACGGGGTTTGCAAAAACTCATTGAGACCGACGCGGACTGCGAAAAAATTGCGCAGCAAATGGCTGCTTCTCGCAAAGCTTTGGACAAATCCTTTTTTGCCATGGTGGGTTGCATGATTGAGCAAGGTGATCAATCGGCAGAACATGTGGCCGAAATGCTCACGAAATTTGCCTAAGGCCGGCCATGCCTCAATCTAAAGCGCAAGTCATTCAACTGTTTGACAGCCTCTCCAGCACTTACACCTATTTGGTCTTTGACCCTGAGTCGCTAGATGCCGTCATCATTGATCCCGTGGATGATCAAATTGAGCGCGATCAAAAAATCATTCAAGACAAAGGCCTCATAGTCAATTGGGCTTTAGAGACCCATGCGCATGCAGATCACATTACCAGCGCAGGTTTGCTGGCTGAACATTTAGGTTTGAAAACAGCAGCGCCTGAGGGCTGTCACATTGGCACAGCCTCGGTGCAATTGGTCGATGGCCAAATGATTGCATTTGGCGCGTTTGCGCTCAAGGCTTTGCACACCCCTGGCCATACCGCAGGCAGCATGAGTTTTTATGTGGCTGCCAACGATGCTGGGCATGTTTTCACGGGCGATACCTTGCTCATAGAGGGTTGTGGTCGTACAGATTTTCAGTCGGGCAGTGCCGAAGCCCTGTATCACAGCCTGACTGAGATCTTGTTCAAATTGCCTGAAGGCACCACAGTCTGGCCAGGGCATGATTACAAAGGCCGAACCCATTCAAGCATTGGCCATGAAATCAAAAACAATGTGCGTGTTGCGGGTCAAACCAAAGCGCAGTTTGTTGCAACCATGAACAATCTGAACCTGCCTAAGCCGCGCCGCATAGATGAAGCGGTGCCCGCCAATTTAAATTCTGGTTTACGGCAAGATGCCGGAGGAGAGCCCATGCGAAACGATGTCTTAACCATTCGACCAGCCCAAGGCTATGCTGGCGATGTCTACCCAGAACTGGCGTGGCATTGGGTGCAGTCGGGTGAGGCTGTGATGGTCGACGTGCGCTCTGATGCCGAGCGCGCGTGGGTGGGCTTTGTACCCGAAGCCAAACCGCTGGCTTGGAAGCAGTGGCCGGTGGTTGATGTGAACCCAGAATTTGATGCTGGCATTCAACGCATTGCGGCTGAGGGGCTCAAAATTGTGTTGCTGTGCCGAAGCGGTGTAAGGTCGGTGGCTGCTGCGCAAAGGGCCAGTCAGTTGGGCATTGAGGCTTTCAATATTTTGGAAGGTTTTGAGGGCGACCCCAACGCTGAAGCACACCGTGGCAAGCTGGGCGGTTGGCGCATGCGCGGCCTGCCTTGGAGACAAAACTGATGAACTCAAAAACCACTGCAGAAGCTTTGAGCCCGCAAGTTCAAGCGGTCTTGGCACGCATTGAAGCCAAGCGCGATGAAGTGGTGGCTCTCACTCAAGACTTGGTGCGCATTCCCACCGTCAACCCGCCGGGTGATGCCTACGAAGCTTGCGCTCGTTACATTGGTGAGCGACTGAAGCCACGCGGTTTTGCGGTGGAATACGTCCGTGCGCATGGTGCACCAGGCGATTCAGATGCCAAACCTCGGGTCAATGTGGTGGCGCGTTGGCAGGGTACCAGCGCAGGAGATTGCGTGCACTTCAACAGCCACATCGATGTGGTAGAAGCCGGCAGCGGCTGGACCTCCGACCCCTTTGGTGCAGAAATTCGCGATGGCAAAATTTATGGCCGTGGCACCTGCGACATGAAAGGCGGTTTGGCTGCCAGCATCATTGCGGTTGAAGCACTGATTGAATCGGGCATGCCCATTCCAGGCGCACTTGAAATCAGCGGTACCGTCGACGAAGAGTCAGGCGGCTTTGCAGGTGTGGGTTATTTGGCAGAGCGCGGTTATTTCAGCAAGCCCCGTGTGCATCACGTCATCATTCCTGAGCCATTGGGCGTTGACCGAATTTGTTTGGGTCATCGCGGTGTTTGGTGGGGTGAGGTTGAAACCAAAGGCCGCATTGCGCATGGCTCTATGCCCTTCTTGGGCGACAGCGCCATCAACCACATGAGCGCCTTCATTCATTTGCTTGAAACCCAATTGCAACCGCGATTGAAACAGCGACATACCTCAGAGCCCGTTGAGCCGCCAGGCGCGCGCGTTAGTACCTTGAACATCAATAGCATTCACGGCGGTCAAGTGGAACAACACTATGCAACCGATGCACGCGGCTGGCCTACCGCAGATTCGCCATCGCCTGTTGTGGCGCACAGTTGCCGCACTGTGCTTGATAGGCGCTTCATTGCTGAAGAAAATTTGGAAGCTGTGAAACAAGAAATCATTGACATGCTGGATGAGTTGAAGCGCACGCGTCCAGGTTTTGATTTTGGTATTCGCGACATCATGAGCTTTGTGCCTACCGCTACGCCGCGCGATGCTCCTGTGGTTGATGCCACTGCGCGCGCCATTGCACGTGTGCTGGGACGCGAGCCTTCCTACATTTCCAGCCCAGGCACCTACGATCAAAAGCACATCGTGCGAACTGGCCAGTTGAAAGATTGCATTGCTTATGGCCCGGGCATTTTGGATTTGGCGCACCAGCCCAATGAGTATGTGGGCATTCAGGAACTGGTCGATTCGGCCAAAGTGATGGCCTTGGCCAGCCTCACTTTGACGGGCGCCATGCGATAAAAATCCAAGGCTTGAAAAGCAGGCTGGCTTTAAATTCCAGGCGGCCGCTTTTGGATTAAATCTTGCGCCGCCTGTTCGTAGGCATGCGCCACTTGCAACAATTCAAAGTCTCCTTTGGGTTTGCCAATGAGTTGCAAGCCCATGGGCAAACCTTGCGCATTGAAGCCAGCAGGCACACTGATGGCGGGCAAACCTGCAAATGTTGGATACAAAACCACTTCCATCCAGCGATGGTAGGTGTCCATGGTGCGCCCTGCAATGCTTTTCGGCCAACGCTCTTTGACATCGAATGGCCAAACTTGCGCCGTGGGAATGGCCAGCACATCAAACGATTCAAACAGGGATAGCATGCTTTGGTAAAAGCGGGTGCGTGTGGTACTTGCCTGCATCAATTGCGTGCCAGTGAGGTGTAAGGACTGGTCGTATTCCCATTGCGCTTCGGGTTTAACTTTTTCTCGCCAATTGGAAAGGTGCGCGAAAGCACCGGCGCTGGGCCCTGCCAGTGCTTCGCGCCACACCAACCATGCATCCCAAATCTCTTCCGGCTGCATGCTGACGGATGTGGTGTCGACACTGCATCCTGTAGTTTCTAAAACCTGCAGCGCACCTTGACAAACTTCCAGAATGCCAGATTCCATGGGCAAGTAGCCATTCAAGTTGCCAAGCCACCCTAATCGCTTGCCTTTCATGTTGGCTTTCAAGCTGTGTGCAAATGCCGCGCCACTTTCTTGAATCGACAAAGGTGCACGCGCATCGTAGCCAGCTTGAGTTGAAAGCAACATGGCTAAATCTGACACCGTTCGCGCCATGGGCCCTTCAGTGCCCAGTTGTGCAATGAAAACATCGGGTACCGATGGCCTTGGCACCCGACCTTGTGAGGGGCGCATGCCATAGACATGGTTCCACCCTGCTGGATTGCGCAGGCTGCCCATAAAGTCAGAGCCATCGGCCACCGGCAACATGCGCTGCGCCAGCGCTACAGCGGCACCGCCACTGCTGCCGCCTGCCGTTTTGGTGGGGTCCCAAGCATTTCGGGTGGCGCCAAAGACTTCATTGAAAGTGTGCGAGCCCAAACCAAATTCCGGTGTGTTGGTTTTGCCAATCATGATGCAACCTGCGGCACGCATGCGAGCTGCCATCAGGCCATCTTTGGCCACTGGTGCGTGAGGCGTGAGGGGTGAACCCAAACTGGTGCGAAAGCCTGCCGCATCCGCCAAGTCTTTCACCGCATGAGGAAAGCCATGCATCCAACCCATGGACTGACCGCGAGCCAACTGGGCATCGCGTTCGTCGGCTTGGGCCAAGATGGCTTCTTGGGGTGCAAGGCTGACGATGGCGTTGCTACCAGGATTGTGTTTTTCGATTTGATTCAAATAAGCCTGCATCACTTCGCGGCAGGACACTTCTTTGCTGTGAATGGCTTTGGACAAAGCCAGCGCAGACATATTGGGGATGACCATAAGGTTATTTTGCTTTCAGAGGTCTATAGTGGGGGTGTTTTCTAGTCTCACCATTTTGAACTTGGAATTGCCAAGCTATTTGTCATTTGAATTTATTTTCTTTTGGAGTAAACCCTGATGAAACGCCGTTCACTTTTTGCAGCCAGTCTTTCCCTCAGTTTGGCCATGATGTCCGGTGGCACTGCCCATGCGCAGACCGCCAACAGCAAAGTGTTGCGCTTTGTGCCGCATGCCAACCTCACCGTGCTAGACCCCATTTGGACCACGGCCTATGTCACGCGCAATCACGCGTACATGATTTACGACACCTTGTTCACAGAAGATGCCAAGGGTCAGATCAAGCCGCAAATGGTGGAGTCTTATCAAGTTTCCAAAGACGAAAAAACTTGGACTTTCAAGCTGCGTTCTGGCCTAGAGTTTCACGATGGCAAGCCTGTGACCAGTGCAGACGTGGTGGCTTCATTGAAGCGATGGGCCAGCCGCGATGCCATGGGTGGCGTTCTTGCCACCTTCATCACTGAGTATCAGACACCCGATGCCAACACCTTCAAACTCGTCTTGAACCAACCTTGCGGCATCGTGTTGGATGCGTTTGGCAAAGCTTCTTCCAATGTGCCCTTCATCATGCCTGCGCGCATTGCTGCCACGCCTGGCACTGAGCAAATTAAAGAGCACATTGGTTCCGGCCCATTTGTTTTCAAAGCCGATGAGTTCAAGCCTGGCGCTTTGGTGGTTTACACCAAGAATGTCAAATACAAATCACGCCCTGAGGCACCCAGTGCCATGGCCGGTGGCCGCCCCGTTAATTTTGACCGCGTTGAATGGGTCATTATTCGCGACACTCAAACGCAGTTCAATGCACTCAAGGCTGGCGAAGTTGACATCATTGAGCAACCTAGCTTTGAGCAGATGGATGCCTTGAAGAAAACCGAAGGCGTGCGTGTCGAAAACTACGCACCTGCTGGCATGCAATTCATCATGCGCTTTAACCATTTGCATGCGCCTTTCAACAATCCCAAAATCAGGCAAGCCGCCATGGTGGCCATGGGCCAGCAAGCTTACATCAACACCCAAGTGGGCGTGCCCGAGCTGGGTCGTCTGTGCCGAAGTATGTTCCCTTGCGGCACGACGTATTCTGATGAAGACACAGGCTATTTCACGGGCGTTGCCAATCCTGCCAAGGCCAAACAAATGCTGGCAGAAGCCGGCTATGACGGCACGCCTGTCACTTTGATGCGCCCCACCGATTTGGCTTCGATTGCCAAATTGCCATTGGTTGCGCAGCAACAATTGCAAGCGGCCGGTTTCAAGGTTGACTTCCAACAAATGGACTGGGCTACCTTGTTAGCCCGCCGTGCCAAGAAAGACGCGCCTGCACAAGGTGGATGGAACATCTTCCTGACTGCTTGGACTGCCGGAGATATTACCAATC
>JBIIJK010000144.1:0-2634 GCA_044233865.1 Limnohabitans sp. | reverse complement strand
GGCAAGCATTTATTTATTCGCTTCGATGGGCACTATCACGGTTGGATTGATAACGTCCTTGGCGGTAAGCGTCAAGAATCGTCTGACGCACCACCCCATGCGACAGAAAATTCAGCAGATCCTATGCACACGGAAGGCCGATCAACAACTGCCTATCAAGAGTCTTTCAAGTTACCTTGGAATGACATCGACGTTTTGCGCAAGGTATTGGAAAAATACGGAGATCAAATTGCGCTTGTCTTGATGGAAGGTGTAATGACCAATGGTGGGTGTTGCATACCAAAGCCTGGTTACTTGCAGCAAGTTCGTGATCTTTGTACAAAACACAATGTGGTTTTTTGCATGGATGAGGTCATTACCGGATTTCGCATGGGACTTGGTGGTGCTCAAGAGCACTACAACGTTGTCCCCGATTTGGCTACCTTTGGCAAAGCGATCGCTGGTGGAATGCCGCTTGCCGCTGTGGCAGGGAAGGCCGAAATATTTGAGTTGTTGCGAACCAATCGAGTGGTCGGTGCGGGTACTTTCAATGCAGCACCACTCAGTATGTCGGCGGGGCTTGCCACAATGCAAATGCTTGCAAAAGATGGCAATGCGGCCTATCAAAGAATTGATGCAATGCAGACGAAATTCATGTCTGAATTCCGTCTGCTTGCATTAAAAAATAATCAAAAAGTATTGGTGCAAGGCGTTAGAGGCGTTTTTTGTGTCCACTTTACCGATTTGGAAGTTGCTTGGTCACAAGCTGACTTGGCTGCGCATGCTGACTTTGCCAAATCCAAACGCTTTAGAGCGCTACTCATTGAGCAAGGTGTCTATGCTGGTAGAGGCGATCGGTATTTCGTGTCCGCCGGCATGTCCCAAGAAGACCTTGATATTGGACTCCTTCGCATTGATAAAGCATTGGCACTTTTGAGCCGTGAATTTTCTTAAAAGGATGTTCAAGCGGGTTGTTAAAAAAAACGATCATCCTGACGTAAATCCTATTGACAGTTTCTAATAAAGTAACTAGATTAATAATATATCAACAACATAAGATCTTTTGATCTTCATTTGAAGGGAGCTACCATGCACAACAAACTCGTTTCTTACACACGTCTTAGCTGCTTCATGGCTATTGCCACTACCAGCGCTCTGGTTCAAGCTCAGTCAGTCAGCATTTCTGGTGCGGTGGATGTGAGCTATGAGTCGGTCAACACCGGTGACCCAGTAGGTGGCCGTAAAACGTTATTGAATTCAGGAACGGTAACCTCAAGCCGCATTGTTTTTGCGGGTGAAGAAAATCTGGGTGGCGGACTGACTGCATTGTTCCGCCTAGACATGGGTGTGCAGGTCGATAACGGCAACTTACTCCCTGGCGCCAATGGCAACTTTGGTCGTACTTCCATCGTAGGTTTGAACAGCAAGCAATGGGGCCAACTTGCTCTTGGTCGTACGGTGACACCACTGACGCCTATGCTGGTCCAGACAGATTTTGCGACTGCTGGCTACTACGGCAACTCTGGAAGCATTAGCCAGAACTTGATCGGTAGAACCAGCAACGGTATTTTCTACACATCGCCATCCGTGAATGGCTTCATTGTCCGTGCTGCATACGGTTTGGGTTTGGAAAATAACGCGGCGCCAATGGCCGAGGGGCGCTTCAAAGGTGTCGGACTTCAATACAACAAAGCCGGTCTGACCATCAATGGTGCTTATCAAACAAGCCGCGAAAGAATCGCTACTGGCGCCAACACCGCACTAGACAACGCTTCTGAGTCGGGTATTGGTGCAAAATATGATTTCGGAAAATTTGCGGTCAATGCAGGTACTTACCGAATTCATCAAGTCTCACCATCAGCAAGTCGTGAAGCGGCGGTAATCAGTAACAACACAAAGTCTTCTTGGTTAGGCGTTGCGATCAAGCTCACAACTGCAGATACATTGGGCTTGCAAGTGGGTCAAACAGATGGCGACTTGGTGCGCACTGGCTTGCCTACACCATCTTCTAAAACAGTGGCTGCTTACCTCAGACACAATCTTTCCAAGCGCACCTATGTTTACGCAAATTATGCTTGGGTTGATAACAATGCAGCTTCAAGAGTCAGCCTCATTCCAGCTGCTTACTCTAGTCGCATCCGTCCCACTATCAATGGATCTGATCCCAGTGCACGTGCTCTAGGACTTGTGCATACTTTCTAATTTTTTATGAAATTAAAGGGGAAAACAGCCCTCATCACTGGGGGTGGCTCAGGCCTTGGGTTCGCATTCGCAAAACGTCTGGCACTAGATGGTGCAAATATCGTCATTGCAGACATTAGAGGTGCATCTGATGCTGCGAAGATATTGCAGGAATCAGACTTTAAAGCGGTAGGTGTTGCTTTAGATGTTTCGCAAGAGGAATCTGTCATTGCTGCAGTTGATGTAGTCAATTCAACTTACGGTGGCGTTGATATTTTAGTAAACAACGCCGCCTTGTTTTCCACCTTGGTGAACAAGCCATTTGATGAAATTGATTCGGCTGAGTGGATGAAAGTCATGACGGTCAACACGCTCGGTCCATTTTTATGTGCCAAACATTTTTCGCCTCATATGAAGCAAAAGAAGTGGGGGCGAATTATCAATGTCGCTTCTACTTCTGCACTCAAAGGGGTC
>JBIIJK010000072.1:0-7866 GCA_044233865.1 Limnohabitans sp. | reverse complement strand
TGGAGCGAGAGATGTAGTATTTGAGCTCGTGCCCATACGCCACCATGCGCCACCGAATTTGCCAAACGGCTTTGGCGTTGGACTGAACAATGGCTTGAAGTTCTTTTTGAAACGCAGGTGTGATGAGCTCGTCTGCATCTAAGAAAAAGATGTAATCACCACGGGCATGGGCAATGAGCCGATTGCGTTGCACCGCAAAGCCTTGCCAATCGGGATATTCAAAAACATCAGCACCCGCTTGATGGCACAAAGCCACGGTGCTGTCGGTGCTTCCGCTGTCGACTACCAAGACCTGATCGGCAAACGCTGCGCTGGCCAAACATGCCTCGATGCGGTGGGCCTCGTTTTTGGTCAAGACCGCAATGGTCAGCGTGGGCACCGCCATGAAGGAGTGGGTTGAATCAGTGGCCGTGACCGACTGTTTCGCCCGCTTTCAGCTGGTACACCGTGCCACAGTAAGGACACTTGGCATGGCCTTCGCGGGCCACGTCCAAGTAAACCTTGGGGTGCGAGTTCCAGACCTTCATGTCAGCCTTGGGGCTAGGGCAAAAAACACCACCTTGTGGATTTAAATCTTTGGCCAGAAGTTCAACAGCTTGGTTCATGGGCAAGATCCTTCTTTGAATTAAACGTGCGTCAACCAGTGCGCGTATTTGGGGTTCTTGCCGTTCACAATGTCAAAGAAACCTGACTGAATTTTTTCAGTGATAGGGCCGCGGCTGCCGGCACCAATTTCAATGCGGTCTAGTTCGCGAATGGGCGTGACTTCAGCGGCAGTGCCTGTGAAGAAGGCTTCGTCGCAGATGTAAATTTCATCGCGTGTGATGCGCTTCTGAACAATCTCTAAGCCTAAGTCTTTGGCAATGTGAAACACCGTGTTTCGTGTGATGCCGTTCAAGGCGCCAGCCGACAAATCGGGGGTGTAGATCACACCGTCTTTGATCACAAAAATATTTTCGCCAGCACCTTCGGACACGAAGCCGGAGGGATCGAGCAACAGCGCTTCGTCGTAGCCCTCATCGAGGGCTTCCATGTTGGCCAGAATGGAGTTGGTGTAGTTGCTCACCGCCTTGGCCTGTGTCATGGTGATGTTCACATGATGGCGCGTGAAGCTGGAAGTTTTGACGCGAATGCCACGCTTCAAGCCTTCTTCGCCCAAGTAAGCGCCCCAAGTCCATGCGGCCACCATCAAGTGGATGGTGTTGCCTTTGGGGCTGACACCCAATTTCTCTGAACCAATCCAAGTGAGTGGTCGGATGTAACCGCTTTCCAAATTGTTTGCTTTCACCACTGCTTTTTGCGCTTCGCTGACTTCTTCTTTGGTGAAGGGCAACTTCATGCGCAAAATTTTGGCGCTGTTAAAGAGGCGGTCGGTGTGCTCGTGCAAACGGAAAATGGCAGTGCCTTTGGGGGTTTTGTAGGCGCGAACACCTTCAAAGGCGCCGCAGCCGTAGTGCAGGGTGTGGGTTAAGACGTGGATCTTGGCGTCGCGCCATTCGACCATTTTGCCATCCATCCAAATTTTGCCGTCACGGTCTTCCATTGAGGGTGTTGCGGTGCTCATTGTTGTGTCCTTTGTTGCCAGTTTCGCAAGGAGTTTATTTTACGAGCCTTATCGGCCTTATTTTCCTGACTCCCTTGACTTTAAGGGGGTCTTAGGGAGAAGCAGTGGATTCTTCGGTTTCTGCCACTGGGGGCCGAGTCATGTCCCAAGTCTGAAGCTTGCCAGCTTTGAATGTGCAAATGACAAATGAGTCACCTGAATCGGTCCATTTGAAGATTTCGGGCTGGGCGTTTTCTTCAGACAAGCGCACACCCAAAGACTTGGTCATGGCAATGACGTGCATCAGGTTGACGCCTTTTTTGAGTTTGGCATTGAGCATGACAGCACTACTGACATGCCCTACAGGCCTGTTGGAGGCCCGGCTTAAGACGGTGACCATGCGCGTGAAATGCAACAAAATCCACATGACGACGGCGCCAGTCGACACTGCCACGCCCGGCCATTTGTACTGGTGCCAGGCACCCGCGACAAAGGCAATTACCGCGATCGGGATCAGGATTCTTGAAAAGTTCATGGCGGGATCTTAAAGTCCCCGCACACAGTTCATGGCGTCTTCAATGCGGTCAACCGGATAAATGGTGAGGCCTTCAAAGTTCTTGTCGTTCTTTTTGGGCGCGTTGGCTTTGGGCACTACAGCCACGGTAAAACCCAACTTGGCAGCTTCTTTGAGGCGCTCTTGACCGCGGGGTGCGGGCCGCACTTCTCCCGCCAAGCCGACCTCGCCAAAGGCAATGAAACCCTTGGGCAGAGGCTTGCCACGCAGCGATGAAGTGATTGCTAACATTACGGCCAAGTCAGCTGCAGGCTCACTGATTCGAACGCCGCCCACCGCATTGACGAACACGTCTTGGTCCATGCACGCCACACCTGCGTGCCTGTGCAAGACCGCCAACAACATGGCCAAACGGTCTCTTTCTAGGCCCACAGACAGCCTGCGCGGGCTGGGCCCGCCGCTGTCGACCAGCGCTTGAATTTCGACCAAAAGGGGCCGCGTACCCTCCAAAGTGACCATGACGCAACTGCCTGCCACAGGCTCTTCGTGCTGTGACAAAAAGATGGCGCTGGGGTTTGAAACGCCCTTCAGGCCTTTTTCGGTCATGGCAAATACGCCAATCTCGTTGACGGCACCAAAGCGGTTCTTGATGGCCCTGATCAACCTAAAGCTGCTGTGCGTATCGCCTTCAAAGTACAAGACGGTGTCCACCATGTGCTCCAAAACACGCGGGCCCGCCAAGGCACCTTCTTTGGTGACGTGGCCTACCAAGACAATGGCGGTGCCGGTGGCTTTGGCTGCGCGCGTTAGGTGGGCAGCACACTCGCGAACTTGCGCCACCGAGCCTGGGGCCGAGGTGAGTTGGTCGGAGTACACCGTTTGAATGGAGTCAATGACTGCAATGTTGGGCCGCTCGGTTTGCAAGGTGGCCAGTATTTTTTCCAATTGAATTTCAGCCAAAACCTGAACTTGGCTGTTGTCTAGGCCAAGGCGCCTAGAACGCAGCGCCACTTGCGCGCCGCTTTCTTCGCCGGTGACGTACAGCGTGTTCATGCCTTTGCGTTGCAAAGCATCAAGGGCTTGAAGCAGCAGGGTGGATTTGCCGATGCCGGGGTCGCCGCCAATTAAAACCACGCCGCCTTCCACCACGCCGCCGCCTAGGGCACGGTCGAGTTCTTCCAAGCCAGTGGCGGTGCGATCGATGTCGGTGGCTTCGATGTCGCCCAGCTTGGTGAGCTCGGAGGTTTTGGCCAAGGCTTGAAATTGGCTGGTGTATCTGTTTTTTGAGCTGCCGCTTGAATCGACGGTGCTTTCAATGAGCGTGTTCCAGGCACCGCAGGCGGGGCACTTGCCTAACCAGCGAGGGGTGGTACCGCCGCAATCGGAGCAAGTGAAAATGCTTTTATCTTTGGCCATGTCGCAAGCCTAACACTGAGCTGTTGCCAAACGAAAAACAAGCCACCTTAAGTCCAACCTTGCAAGAGTTTGTGAGCGATGTCGGCGGCAGGCAAGGCTTGGCAATCGGATGCGTTTTGGCCAGACCACAAGGGCGAATAGTCGCTCTGGCCTTTGGCCTCTGCAGCAGCGCGCAAAGGCGCGACGGCCGAAGTGGCCAGTGGAAAGGCGGGGGCCTCTGGGTTGAGGGGACCAAAGTCGCGCATGAATTTGTTCACAATGCCGCGAGCGGGCTTGCCACTGAACAG
Source organism: Limnohabitans sp. (assembly GCA_044233865.1). GTDB lineage: Bacteria > Pseudomonadota > Gammaproteobacteria > Burkholderiales > Burkholderiaceae_C > Limnohabitans_A. Next base: position 4,106 of record JBIIJK010000072.1, on the reverse strand, counting down.
GTTGGTTAAAGCGGTGTGCTTTGCTGCGTCTGACATGAGGGCTTGGCGATGCAATGCGCTGGTGGTGGCTTCGTCGCTGGTTAAAAAAGCGGTGCCCACTTGAACTGCGTTGGCGCCCAAAGCCTTGGCTGCGCTGACGGCAGCTGCAGTGGAAATACCGCCCGCCGCAATCACGGGCAACTTCACTGCTTTGCAAATTTGAGGCAGAAGCGCCAGACAGCCCATTTGCGTGCTCAGATCGTCAGAAAGAAACATGCCGCGATGGCCACCCGCTTCGAGGCCTTGGGCAATGACGGCGTCGACGCCCTGTTGTTCTAGCCATTGCGCTTCTTGAACAGTGGTGGCAGAAGACCAAATTTGAATGCCCCATGACTTGAGCTGCTGAACCCACTCCGCTTTGGGAAGACCAAAGTGAAAGCTGACCACGGCAGGTTTGAATTGGCCCATCAGCTTCAAACTTTCTTCGCTGAACGGTGCGCGGCCAAGGCCTGAGCCGACGGACTGTGGGTCTATGCCGTGGGCTTGATAAAGCGGCGTGAGTTGCTGGCGCCACGACGCTTCTTTTTCAAGTTGTTCGGTGGGTGGGGTGTGGCAGAAAAAGTTGACGTTCACGGGCAAGAACACGCCTAGCTGAATGGCCTTTGCATTTGCCTTCGCTTTTTCCGCTGCGATTGCGTCTTGAAAGGCGCTTAGCTCGTCTTGCAGCTGCTCGGATGTGAGCATGGCGGCAGGAATACTGCCAAAGCCGCCCGCAAGAAAGACGGCTGCAGCCAGCCGGTGGTTTTGCGAACCGGCCATGGGCGCTTGAATCAATCGGATGCTGTGTTTGTCAAAAAAAGATGCGTTCATGTCGCAATTATTCACTGGCTTGAAGCTCACCACATGAGGCGCAAAGACGAAGGTGTTTGAAAAAAGCGGGTTTACCCGATTTCCCAGAAGTCTGAAATTCATTTAACATGTTAAATAAATACCATTGCCATGAAAACTCAAGCTTTCGTCCACCGCAACTTACCTCGGCTGCTGCTTCAAGCCCGCGAGGCGGTCATGACGCACACGCGGCCTAGCCTCAGAGAGCATGGCTTGTCAGATCAGCAATGGCGTGTGTTGCGCGTGTTGGGTGAAAACGCCCACTGCGCCGAAGGTGTGGAAACAGGCCGCGTGGCACGCGAAGCTTTTTTATTAGGCCCGAGTTTGACGGGTGTACTGACTCGGATGGCCAGGGATGGTCTGATTGAGCGTCGACGTTGCCCGCAAGATGCTCGCAGAACTGTGGTTCGCGCCACCGCCTTGGGCCTCCGCAAGGTGGCCCAACTGTCAGAGGCCATCGAGGCGCATTACGCCTTCATGGAAAGTGAGTTGGGCAAACAGAAATTAGCCCAGTTGTATCAATTGCTAGACGCAGTGATTCAACTGGAAACTTTGAGTACCGAATTGAATTCAGAAGAGATGGCGTCACCATGAAAAACAATTTGAAGCCTTATTGGCCGATTGGCACCGTCTACGGCGCGCTGCTCAATTTCAAAAGAGAGTGGAACCTCAGAGCCCCACAAATGCCCGAGGCGCCTTACAAAGGCGCACCCAAAGCGCCCGTGTTGTTCATCAAAACGGCCAACACCTTAACCGCTTCGGGCGACAACATCGTCATCCCTTCGAATGTGTCTGAAGTCGATGTGGGCGCTAATTTGGCGTGGGTCTTTGGCGCAAATGCCAGTGTGGTGGCTTGTGTGTTGGTCAACGATGTGTCTATTCCGCATGAGAGCTATTACCGGCCGCCCGTCAAATTCAAATGTGTCGATGGTTTTTTGGGCGTGGGCGCGCAGGCCAAATCAGTTGCAGAAGTTCAAACCGATGCCGTGGTGCTCACTGTCAAAGTAAATGGTCAAACAGTGCAAAGCGTGAACTATGCAGACACTGTGCGTGCATCGCAAAAACTCCTTGCCGATATTTCAGAATTCATGACCTTTCAAGAGGGCGATGTGCTTTTGCTGGGCAGTGATTGCCTGCCGGATGGCAAGCGGCCACGCGCCAAAGTGGGCGATAGGGTGGAAATTTCAGCGCCAGGCTTTGAAAGCTTGGTCAATCAGTTTGTAGGAGCGGCAGCATGAAACACGCACGCATTGCTTGGGCTGGCGCCGTGCACGAGGCTGTTGAGTCCAATGGCGAGTTGTTGCTCACGCGCAGCCCTTGGGCTGGCAAACGCTTGAAGTTTGACGAGGTGGTTTGGTTGCCGCCCTTGGCGCCGGTGCCACAGGCCAGAACCATTTTGGCCCTGGGCTTGAACTACGCTGACCATGCCAAAGAATTGGCTTTCAAAGCACCCGAAGAGCCGTTGGTTTTTGTCAAAGGTGAAGGCGCGCTCATTGGTCACAAAGCGCACACACGCAGACCAAAAGACGCAACTCACATGCACTACGAATGTGAACTCGCCGTGGTCATTGGCCGCACGGCCAAGCATGTGAAAAAAGAAAACGCTTACGACTACGTGGGTGGCTACACCGTGGCCAACGATTACGCCATTCGTGACTATTTAGAAAACTGGTACCGACCCAACTTCCGTGTCAAGAACCGCGACACCTGTACGCCCATTGGCCCTTGGTTGGTTGATGCCAAAGACATTCACGACATCTACGGCAGTCCGATGAATTTGAGTTTGCAAACCACCGTGAATGGCAAGATCACACAGAGTGGCCACACGCGCGACATGATTTTTGATGTGCCCACTTTGATTGAGTACTTCAGCGGGTTCATGACATTGCAACCTGGCGATTTGATTTTGACAGGCACACCCGACGGCGTGGTGAATTGTGAGGTCGATGATGTGATTGTCACCAGCATTGAAGGCGTTGGCGATTTGACCAACACCTTAAGTGAATAGCCTCTGCGCTAAAAAACCGCAAGCAATAGATCAGAAATTAGGAATAAAAAATGCGCATAGATCATTTAATCGACGGACGCTCGGTTGCGAGCGCTGAGACTTTTGAAACCCGCGACCCCGCCACACAAGAGGTTTTGGCAGAGGTGTCGTCTGGCGGCTTGCATGAAGTCAATCAAGCGGTGGCCGCAGCCAACGCTGCATTTCCCAAATGGGCCGCCACACCCGCCACAGATCGCGCCAAGATCATGCGCAAGTTGGGGGAACTCATTACCAAACACGTGCCAGACATTGCTGAAACAGAAACACGCGACTGCGGTCAAACCATTTCGCAAACGGGGAAGCAGCTGGTGCCACGTGCCGCTGATAATTTTTCTTACTTTGCAGAAATGTGTACGCGTGTGGATGGTCATACTTACCCCACACCCACCCACTTGAACTACACACTGTTTCATCCGGTAGGTGTTTGCGCCTTGATCAGTCCATGGAATGTGCCCTTCATGACGGCCACTTGGAAAGTGGCGCCTTGCTTGGCCTTTGGCAACACAGCCGTTTTAAAAATGAGTGAGTTGTCGCCCATGTCGGCATCGCGTTTGGGTGAGCTGGCGTTAGAAGCCGGTGTGCCACCTGGCGTTTTAAATTTGGTGCACGGTTATGGCAAAGAGGCTGGCGAGCCGTTGGTGTCGCACCCCGATGTGCGCGCTATTTCTTTCACCGGCTCCACCGCCACTGGCAACCGCATTGTGCAAAGTGCTGGCCTCAAAAAGTTCAGCATGGAGCTGGGCGGCAAATCACCTTTCGTGATTTTTGAAGATGCCGATTTGCCACGCGCATTGGACGCGGCGGTGTTCATGATTTTCAGCAACAACGGTGAGCGTTGTACAGCGGGCAGTCGCATCTTGGTGCAGCAAAGTATTTATGCCGACTTTGTACAGAAGTTCACAGAGCGAGCAAAACGAATTTCAGTGGGAGACCCGCTGGATGAAAACACCATCGTGGGCCCCATGATCAGCCAAGCGCATTTGGCCAAAGTGAAAAGCTATATTGAGCTTGGCCCTAAAGAGGGCGCTACCCTTTTATGTGGTGGCTTGGACAAACCTTCTTACGCGCCTGAACTGTCTGAGCGTGTGAAGAAAGGCAACTTTGTTTGGCCCACGGTGTTTGCCGATGTTGACAACCGCATGAAGATTGCACAAGACGAAATCTTTGGACCTGTGGCGTGCTTGATTCCATT
>JBIIJK010000027.1:0-29913 GCA_044233865.1 Limnohabitans sp. | reverse complement strand
CGCCTGAACTGTCTGAGCGTGTGAAGAAAGGCAACTTTGTTTGGCCCACGGTGTTTGCCGATGTTGACAACCGCATGAAGATTGCACAAGACGAAATCTTTGGACCTGTGGCGTGCTTGATTCCATTCCGCGATGAAGCGCATGCCATTGAATTGGCCAACGACATTCAATATGGTTTGTCCAGTTATGTGTGGACTGAAAACATAGGTCGCGCTCACCGCGTGGCAGCTGCTGTTGAAGCCGGCATGTGTTTTGTGAACAGCCAAAACGTGCGCGATTTGCGTCAACCTTTTGGGGGTACCAAGGCCAGTGGCACCGGCCGCGAAGGTGGCACCTGGAGTTATGAAGTTTTTTGTGAGCCTAAAAACGTGGCGGTGTCCATGGGTTCGCACCACATTCCACATTGGGGAGTTTGAGTATGGGACAAGTTTCACTTGCGGCCAAAATCACGCACGTGCCGTCCATGTATTTGAGCGAGTTGGACGGCCCGCAAAAAGGCACCCGACAAGCGGCAATTGATGGTCATCACGAAATTGACAGACGCTGCCGTGCTTTAGGCGTAGACACCATCGTGGTGTTTGACACGCACTGGTTGGTGAACTCGGCGTACCACTTAAACAATGCGGTGCATTTCAAAGGTAACTACACCAGCAATGAGTTGCCCCACTTCATCAGCAACATGCCCTACGAATACGATGGCAATCCTCAGCTCGGACACATCTTGGCCAAGGCCTGCAATGAAGCAGGCGTGACCACTTTGGCGCACGAGCACACCAGCTTGGCCTTGGAATATGGCACTCTGGTGCCCATGCGTTATATGAACGCGGACAGGCACTACAAAGTGATCTCAGTGTCTGCGTTGTGCATGGTGCACTCATTGGACGAAAGCGCTCAATTGGGTTGGGCCATGAGGCGCGCGGTAGAGCAACATTACGATGGCAAGGTTGCCTTCTTTGCCAGTGGCTCTTTGTCGCACCGATTTGCACAAAATGGTCTTGCCCCTGAATACGCCAACAAAATGTGGAGTCCGTTTTTAGAACAGCTCGACCACAATGTGATTGAGTTGTGGCAGCAAGGCGATTGGAAAACTTTTTGCGCCATGCTGCCCGAATACGCCGCCAAAGGCCATGGCGAAGGCTTCATGCATGACACAGCCATGTTGCTTGGCGTGCTGGGCTGGGACCATTACCAAGGCAAGGCCGAAGTCATCACTCCTTATTTTCCAAGCTCGGGCACCGGACAAATCAATGTGGTGTTTCCGGTCAATCCTGTGACTGCAGAAGAAGGTGGTTCTTCCTACACGCTCAACCTGAGCAGCTTGAAAGATCCCGCTGCGGTGTATGCCGCTGGTGCACGTCGTTTGTAATTTAGAAAGGTTTCCGATGCCTCATTTGGTCATTCTCTATACCGGTCAGTTGGACGCAGAAACCAACATGAAAGTTTTGTGCCGCGACTTGGCCGATGCCATGGTGAGCGTGGTTGATGAAGCAGGAAAGCAAGTGTTTCCTACCGGTGGCACGCGCGTAATGGCCTATCCTGCGCCCCACTACGCCGTGGCCGATGGCGGTGCCGCAGGGCGCAAAGCTGCGCAGTTTGACAAGAATCCGCACGGCGGCTCTGAAGACTACGCTTTCGTTTATTTGAATGTGCGAATGGGGAAGGGGCGCAGTGAGGCCACCCACCAACGCGCGGGTGAAATTTTGGTGGAAGTCACGAAAAAACATTTTGCAGATTTGTTTGCCACAAGGCACGTTGGCATTACTTTACAAATTGATGTGGGCCCAGAAGTCTTTGATCACAAGCACAGCAATGTCCACCCTTTGTTTGCTGCGCTTTAAATCAGCGCATTGCACATCCCGTTTTTGAAAGACAGTCTGTATGTTTGATTCAGCACAAATTGCGCAACTGGCAGCCGAGTTGCAGCAGTCGCAAAAAACTCGGCAACAGCTTGAGCACTTTTCCAAGCGCTTTCCTGGCATGAGCATTGAAGATGGTTACCGCGTGAGCCGCGCATGGGTGGCGCTGCAATTGGCCGAGGGCCGCAAAGTGATCGGTCACAAAATTGGCCTCACGTCACGCGCCATGCAGCAGGCCAGTCAAATTGACGAGCCTGATTACGGCACTTTGCTGGATAGCATGTTGTACACCTGCACTCCGGGGCACGTGTTGAACATTGCGCACACAGACTTTGTGGTGCCGCGTGTCGAGGTTGAATTGGCCTTTGTCTTGAAGAAAGACTTGCAAGGCCCTGACGTCACAGTCGATCAAGTGTTGGCTGCCACTGACTATGTTACACCCGCCATTGAAATCATCGATTCGCGCATCGAACAATTTGACCGCCACACCAAAGTGATGCGCAAAGTGTTTGACACCATCAGTGATAACGCGGCCAACGCAGGCATTGTGGTGGGCGCCGAAAAAGTCAACCCACTCACAACCAATTTGCCATGGTGCGGTGCCATTCTGAAGTTGAATGGCGTGGTCGAAGAAACGGGTTTGGCGGCAGGCGTTCAAGGCCATCCTGCGGTGGGCATTGCCTGGCTTGCCAACAAGCTGGCCCCATGGGGCGAGCATTTGAAGGCCGGACAAATTGTGTTGGCGGGCTCCTTTACCAAACCAGTTCCAGCCAAAGTGGGTGATGTGTTCGATGCCGACTACGGCCCACTTGGCCGTTTGCAATTTCAATTTATTTAAGAGGGAGACATGATGAAAACACCCGTTAACCGTTTCAAAAAAGCCATCACCGAAAAGCATGCTCAAATTGGTTTGTGGATGGGCCTCGCCAGCAGTTACAGCGCAGAGATGTGCGCCATGGCCGGCTTCGACTGGTTGTTGATTGATGGCGAGCATGCGCCCAACAACTTGCAAAGTATTCAACAGCAACTTCAAACCATAGCGGCCTACCCCGTCAACAACGCGATAGCGCGCGTACCCGTGGGCGACACTGCACTCATCAAACAGTATTTGGACCTGGGCGCCGAGACCTTGCTCATTCCAATGATTGACACACCCGAACAAGCTGCGCAATGTGTGCAAGCCATGCGCTACCCCCAAAACGACGGCAAGGGCGGTGTGCGCGGTATGGGCGGTGCGCGCGCTTCGCGCTGGGGCATGTTTCCCAATTACACCCACGAAGCCAATGAACAAGTTTGCTTGTTGGTGCAAGCCGAAACGCGTGAAGCCTTGAAAAACTTAGACGCCATCGCCAACACGCCCGGCGTGGATGGTGTGTTCATTGGCCCTGCAGATTTGTCGGCTTCATTGGGTCATGTGGGCGACCCCAACCACCCTGAAGTGCAAGCCGCTATTGAAGACGCTATTGCACGTATTTTGAAAGCAGGCAAAGCACCAGGCATTTTGACGTCAGATGTGACCCAAGCCAAACACTATTTGTCGCTCGGCGCCTTGTTTGTGGCGGTGGGGTTGGACACTCAAATTTTGGTTCGTCAAACTTCGGCATTGGTGCGTCAATTCAAGCCAGATGCTGGCATCGCATTGCCAACTTCTGGTCAGGTGTATTGATCATGCTGACACATCAACTGCCTGCTGCGCGTTCGCTGCAAAATGAAGTACATCCCAAAGAGTGGGAGGCTCGTGTCCAGCTGGCAGCTTGCTACCGTGTGTTCGCTTTTTTGGGCTGGACCGAAATGATTTACAACCACATCACCTTGCGCTTGCCGCAAGAGGCTTGCGGTTCAGAAAAACAATTCTTGATCAACCCCTTTGGCTTGCACTACAGCGAAGTCACTGCCAGTAACTTGGTGAAAATTGATTTGAAGGGCAAGGCGCTTGATGGTTCACCCTATCCTGTGAACCCAGCTGGTTTCACGGTGCACGCTGCCTTGCACGACAACCTGCCCGAGGCGCATTGCGTGATGCATACGCACACCACCGCGGGTGTGTCTGTGGCCTGCATGAAAGAAGGTTTGCAGCAAACCAATTTCTACACCGCTCAGCTTCATAACATGATTGCATACCATGACTTTGAAGGCATCACGATTCACTCAGACGAAGCACCGCGACTTCTAAGCAGCATTGGCAACAAACAAGCCGTCATCTTGCGCAACCATGGCTTGTTGGCCTGGGGCGCTACCTTGCCTCAAACATTTGCCATCCTCTGGACTTTGCAGCGTGCGTGCGAAATCCAACTGGCCACGTTCAGCATGGGCGGCCCTTCGCAAGTCATTCCAGTCAGCGAAGACATTGCCGCCAAGTGCACACGCGATGCGCTGCAATTCAACCCGAACCATGGCGCAGGCAACGATGTATTAGATGCCCTGATTCGACAAGTCGATCGCCAATTGCACAAACCCGAGGAAAGTTACCGCTTATGAAAGTTTGTATTTACGGCGCAGGCGCCATTGGCGGTTGGATCGGCGTGCACTTGGCGCGAACGGGGCACGAAGTGAGCGTGGTGGCGCGCGGTGCCACACTGGCGGCTTTGCAAAAAAATGGTCTGCAGTGCATTCAAACGCAAGCCCAATTTGAAACGAATGAAACGCACTTGAAGGCGCATGTCAAAGCATCTGCCAACCCAGCTGATTTAGGCCCACAAGACCTGGTCATTGTGTCGGTCAAAGCGCCCGCCATGGTCGATGTGGCCAAAGGCATCGCGCCTTTGCTGGCGCCGCACACCATGGTGTTGACAGCCATGAATGGTGTGCCCTGGTGGTTCTTTGAAGGTTTCGGTGAATCTCTTCAAGGCACGCGCCTGAACACCATCGACCCTGAAGGCCTCATTGGCCAGGCCATTCCTGCCCATCATGTGGTCGGCTGCGTGGTGCACTCAAGTTGTTCCTTGGATGCGCCAGGGGTAGTGCGCCATCATTTTGGACATGGCTTGATCGTGGGTGAGCCAGCAACGCAAAATGGGCCGGCCAGTGAACGTGTACAACAACTTGTGAGCGCTTTAAAAGCCGCAGGTTTCAATGCCAGTGCCTCGGCTCAAATTCAAAAAGATGTTTGGTACAAGCTCTGGGGCAACATGACCGTCAACCCCATCAGCGCCTTCACGGGGGCCACCACAGATTTGATTTTGCAAGATGACTTGGTGCGAGATTTTGTCTCCAAGATCATGCTTGAGGCCAAAGTCATTGGCGAAAAAATTGGCATACCGATTGCACAAATGCCGGAAGACCGACACGCCGTTACCCGAAAATTGGGTGCTTTTAAAACCTCCATGTTGCAAGACGTCGAGGCGGGCAAAGCGGTAGAGCTAGATGCCTTGGTGAGTGTGGTGCGCGAGTTGGGTCAAATTACCCAAGTCAGCACACCCTACACCGATGCGCTGCTGGGCCTGAGTCGCCTGCATGCTCGCGTGCACGGACTTTATCCTGCAGAATGAGCGCATGACTGAAACATCGAAATCGCTCACGACCACGGCCTTCGCCACCTTATTGCTGATCGCGTTCATGATGGGTGCCAACCATGTGGCAGCCCGGCTCGCGTTTAACAACGGCGTGGATGTGGTCACAGCAGTCAGCTTTCGCAGTGTGCTGACCGCGCTGGTGGTGGGTTTGATTTTGTGGCAGCAGAAAGTTCAAATTCAAATTGAGTCAAACCACAAAAAATACATGTTGATCATTGGCGGACTCATTGCTGTTCAAAGTGTGTGCTTGTATTCATCGGTCGCCAGACTGCCTGTGGCCTTGGCCTTGTTGGCCTTTAACACCTATCCTTTGTCGACCGCTTTTTGGGCGCGCGTTCTGTACAAACACCAAGCTGAAAAAGCCGTGCTTTGGAGCATGCCCATTTTGTTGCTAGGCTTGGCCTTGGCGCTTGATGTGCTGGGCGCAGCTTCTGGCCTTGGCGCGGCAGAGCATTGGTCACAAATTGGCGCTGGGGTGGCGTTTGCTTTAGCAGCATCCGCAACATTTGGTTTGGCACTGGTCTACACACAACATGAAACCACCGGCCTAGATGGCCGTGTGCGAACCTTTTCTTCCATGTCCATTGTGGGAGTTTTGGCAGTGGCCGCGGCCATGAGTCAGGGCGGCTTTCATTTGCCGCAAGCGCCTGCGGGTTGGTGGGGGCTTGGCATGCTCTCGTTTTTGTACGGCACGGCCTTCACCATTTTGTTCACGGTCTTGCCCAAGTTGGGCGTGGTGGGCAACTCGGCCATCATGAACGTCGAGCCCGTGTTCGCTTTGGTACTGGCCTGGGCTTTGCTTGATCAAGCCATTGCACCCATTCAATTGGTCGGGGCCTTCTTGGTGGTGGGCACCGTGATGTGGCTGGGTTTGCGCAAACGCTAGTCCAGACCTTTTTTCAAATTCAGCGCAGTGTCATAAACCAGATTCTTGGAGACACCCGTGATGTCGCTGGTCATTTTGACGGCGGTCTTCAAAGGCAACTCGGCCAGCAGCAATTTCAAAGTCCGCAAAGTGTTGGCATCTAAGGCTGCATCATTTTCTGCCTTGGGTTTATCCAAGGCATGAATGACCAACGCAAATTCACCCCGCAAGTTATCGGCTTTTTCTGCAAACCACGCCGGTAATTTTTGCGCTTCAACGGTGTGCACGGTTTCAAATTGTTTGGTTAACTCACGACCCACCGTGATCAATCGGCCGCCCAACATAGAAAGCGCCTGCGCCAAGGCCTCAATGCGATGCGGGGCTTCAAGCAACACCACAGCACGTGGCTCACCGCTCAGCGTTTCAATGGCGCGTTGTCTTTCCGAGGCTTTGGAAGAAAGAAAACCTGAGAAAACAAAGCCGCCTTCGCCCACGACGCCTGCAGCGCTAAGCAGCGTGGTGACACTGCTAGCACCTGGCAAGGGCATGACGCGATAACCTGCGGCGGCCACCGCAGCAACCAGCCTTGCCCCGGGGTCGCTGATGGCCGGCGTGCCAGCGTCACTCACATAGGCCACGCGTTCGCCTTGTGCCAAGCGTGCAATCACTTGAGCGGCGGCCTCGGCTTCGTTGTGTTGATGGACCGCCAACAATTGCGAATTGTTTCTGTCCAAGCCATAGGCGCGCAAAAGTTGTTGGGTGTGACGCGTGTCTTCACAGGCCAGCGTGTTGGCCCTTTCAATCACATACAAAGCACGCAAAGTGATGTCGGCCAGATTGCCAATGGGCGTGGCCACCACATACAGTGTGCTGGCCGGGTGGTTTTGCGGGCCTACAGCTTCACGGGCCGCTTGAAATGCCTTGTTGTAAGTCGAGGCCAAGCCACCAGCACCCGCAGCGGTTTCGTTTGCAATGCTTGGCAGGGCTTCAGATTTTTCAGAAGGCAAATTCAATGGTGTTCCTCAATCGGACAAGTAAGCAAAGTGGCGATGCTGCGGAAGATGCCGCGCTGATCTTTTTGCAACAACAAGGTTTGCGTTTGTTGCAGCGCAATTATCGAACGCCCGGACGGGGTGGTGGAGAAATTGACCTCATTTTGCAAGAATCCGACAGCACGGTGGTGTTTGTCGAGGTTCGAAAGCGTGCTTTGCGTCAATTTGGCGGTGCTTTGGGCAGTGTGGGGGCCGTCAAACAGCGGCGCCTTGTTTTTGCTGCGCGTTATTTCTTAATGCGCTGGCGACACCTCCCGCCAGCACGTTTTGACGTCATCGCTTGGGAGCCCCATGGCATGATTTGGGTCAAGGCTGCTTTTGATGCGGTTTCTTAAGAGCCGCTGTGGCCACTTTGAATCGGCTGCGAGTATCATCCTGTTCATGTTAGACCTGCGCATTCAACAACACTTCATCGACAGCGCCGATTTGCAATACCAAGCGGCCGAAACCTTGGCCAAGCCCTTGGATGCTGGCGTGCAGGCGCTCATGGCTTGTGTCACCAGTGGTGGCAAAGTGTTGGTTTGCGGTGAAGGCAGTGCGGCGGCATTGGCACAGTATTTCGCCAGTTTGTTTGTGGGAGGCTTTGAGCGCGAGCGACCCGAGCTGGCTGCTATCGCCTTGCGTCACGAGGGCCTAGGCGATCCTGCCTACGCCAGTTTGGCCAGGCAGGTGCGCGCTTTAGGCCAAGCCGGCGATGTGCTGCTGTTGCTCACTTCCACAGGCGAAGAAGAGGGTTTGATGCGTGCGTTGCATGCTGCGCACGAACGTGACATGACCGTCATTGCCCTGACCGGCAAGGGGGGTGGTTCTGTCGCCAAAGCGCTGCGCGAAACAGATGTGCATGTGGGCATTCCGCACGATCGAGCGGCGCGCATTCGGGAAGTTCAGCAATTGGCCCTTCACTGTTTGTGCGATGGCGTAGACGCCCAATTGATGGGTGACCAAGATGCCGTGGCATAAGCCAAAGAAGGACATTCCTTTTCTGCCTCAACGCGCTAAAATATTTCAAGACTTTCTAAGGACTCTACAAGTGAATCTCAATCTCAATCGTTGGATGTTGACTGCGTTGGCGGCCACCACCTTGGTGACCACTTTGTCGGCCTGTGCGCCTTTGGTCGTTGGCAGTGCCGTCATGGGCGGCTTGGTGGCAATCGATCGTCGCACCGCTGGCATTCAGCTAGAGGACGAGAGCATCGAGCTTCGAACGGCCCAGGGCCTGCGTCAAAACTTAAGTGAAGCTGCGCATGTGAATGTGACCAGCTACAACCGCATGGTGCTTCTGACCGGTGAAGTAAGCTCCGCCGCAGAAAGAGAACGTGCTGAGAGATTGGCCAAAAGCCAAGAGAACGTCAGCTCGGTGGTCAACGACCTGGCCATAGAGCCCGCAAGCTCACTCACACAACGTTCTAAAGACATCATCACCATGGGCCAAATTAAAGCCTTGATGGTCGATGCCAAAGACTTGCAATCCAACGCTTTCAAAGTGGTTGTAGAGCGCGGCATTGTGTATTTGATGGGCCGCGTCACTTCCCGTGAAGCGCAACGCGCTTCAGAAATTGCACGCAGTGGCAGCGTCAGTGGCGTGGTCAAGGTGGTCAGGGTTTTTGACATCATTACCGACGATGAACTGAAACGCATCAGTGCCCAACCTTTTTCTTCACAAGCACAGCCAAAGCGATAAAGCATTTCACGCCATTGAAAAAGGGGCTCTGATTTAATCAGAGCCCCTTTTTACTTCCGTCTTGTGAAAAGTGCTTAGCTCAGGCGTTTGATCAGGCTGGAGGTGTCCCAACGCTTGCCGCCCATTTGCTGTACGTCGGCATAAAACTGATCGACCAAGGCCGTGACGGGCAAACGCGCGCCATTGCGCTTGGCTTCGTCCATGACCAAACCCAGATCTTTGCGCATCCAATCGACTGCAAAACCGAATTCGAATTTATCGGCCACCATGGTTTTGCCGCGGTTGTCCATTTGCCAGCTTTGTGCGGCGCCCTTGCCAATCACATCCAACACCAGATTCATGTCGAGGCCCGCTTTTTGTCCAAAGGCAATGGCTTCTGACAAACCCTGCACCAAGCCTGCAATGCACACTTGATTGACCATTTTGGTGAGTTGACCTGCGCCAGACTCACCCATCAAGGTGTAAGCGCGCGAGAACGCCATGGCAGTTGGCTTGGTCGCTTCAAAAATAGCAGCATCACCACCACACATGACGGTGAGCAAACCATTTTGAGCGCCGCCCTGGCCCCCAGAAACAGGGGCGTCAATGAAATTCAAGCCAAGCGCTTTGGCCGCAGCGTAAAGCTCGCGTGCCACATTGGCGGAGGCCGTGGTGTGGTCCACCAAAGTGGCGCCTTTTTTCATGCCAGCCAAAGCGCCGTCTGCACCGAGTACGACAGCGCGCAAATCTTCATCGTTGCCGACGCAGCAAAAAACGATGTCGGCATCTTTCACAGCTTCGCGGGGCGTAGGGGCATGCGCAGGTTGACGGCTGTCGGCAAACTCTTGGCACCATGCAGCTGCTTTGGCCGCGCTGCGGTTGTAAACGGTCACTCTGTGGCCAGCGCGGGCCAAGTGACCCGCCATGGGATAGCCCATGACGCCTAGGCCAATAAAGGCCACATGTTGAGAAGGAGCGGATTCGTAGGTTTTTGCGTTCAGGCTGCTCATGATTGTTTGTGGTGTGAAGTTGGAAAATGGTTCAAGCTGGCAATTGTCCATCAGATTGTGGTTTTGGGTGGAACTTGCTTAAAAGTCGCAAAGTGTCCGCCGAAATTTGACCCGACTGAAAGTGGCGCAAGAGGCTTTGGTCCAGCGTTTGCATGCCAGAGGCTTGTCCTGTTTGAAGGGCTGAATAAAGTTGACTCACCTTGCCCTCGCGGATGAGGTTTTTAATTGCCGGGGTGCCCACCATGATTTCATGCGCTGCTACACGCCCCACACCACCCAGTTGAGGGCACAGCGTTTGCGCCAATACGGCAATCAGATTTTCAGCAAACAAAGCGCGCATCGCTTCTTTTTCGTGAGACGGAAACGCATCCACCAGACGGTCAACGGTCTGAGGTGCGCTGGCCGTATGCAAGGTGGACAACACCAAGTGACCCGTTTCGGCCGCTGTGAGTGCCAACCGAATGGTGGCGGCGTCGCGCATCTCGCCCACCAAAATCACATCGGGGTCTTCACGCAGTGCAGCCCGCAAACCCGACTCAAAGTCGGGGGTGTCGCGGCCCACTTCACGTTGATGGATCAAACATTGAAGCGGTGCATGCTCATACTCGATGGGATCTTCGAGAGTGAGCAGGTGGCCTTCACTATGCTGGTTGATGTCGTGCAACAAGGCCGCAAGCAGGGTTGATTTGCCGCTGCCTGTTGGCCCCGTCATGAGAACCAAGCCATGCGCATGCCGCCCCCAAGAAGCTACGCATTCTGGCGCTCTGAGAGCTTTCAAATCTGGCAATGTGTCAGGGATCAGCCGCAAGGCCATGGCGGGGCCGCGCGCTTGCAAATAGGCATTGATGCGAAATCTGCCCAGCCCTTCAAGAGAGACCGCGAAGTCGAGATGGTTGAACGCAAAGTCGGTATGTGCATCTGCATCAAGCTCTGCACCATTCTCAACATGAACTTCTTTTCGTGTGTGTTGCGAGCCCACCCTGCGCGGGCAAAGCGTCTCGAGAAGTTCCAACAAAGACCTTGCTTGAAGGGTTTGCAAATGGGCGGGGCGGTGCGGATTGACCCAGCGCCGCATCTTGCCATCAATCCTGAGCCAAGGCACCTCGCCAGCTGACAGGTGAACATCGGAGGCACCAAGGCTACGGGCCTCCTGCAAGATGCGTTGCCAATCCATTGAATTTCCTTTGTACTGTGAGATTTGTTAAGCTTGTTTGTATGAATGACACAGTTTCAAACAATCTCCAGAAAGTCCGCAAGCGAATTGAGCTTGCATCTACGGCGGCCGGCCGAGCATCAGACGCGGTGAAACTTTTGGCCGTGTCCAAGACCATGCCTGCGCAAGCTGTGCGCGAAGCGCATGCAGCAGGTCAACTGGCGTTTGGTGAAAACTACATTCAAGAAGGTGTCGACAAAATTGCTTCATTGGCAGATTTGCCTTTGGAGTGGCATTGCATCGGGCCCATTCAAAGCAATAAATCCAAGTTAGTGGCTGAGAATTTTGCTTGGGTGCACAGCATTGATCGCTTGAAAATTGCCGAGCGTTTGTCGGCGCAAAGGCCCCCTCACTTGCCGCCATTGCAAGTTTGCTTGCAAGTGAATGTCGATGGGGGAAACAACAAATCGGGCGTTACGCCGTCAGAACTTCTTGAGCTTGCACAAGCCGTTGCCAAATTACCGCATCTGCAACTGCGCGGCCTCATGACCATTCCGGAGCCTGCTGCCAACGAGCTTGCGGCGCGCACGGTTCACCGTCAAGCTAAAGAACTGTTTGACAGTTTGAATGCGGCCGGTTTGAGTTTGGACACCTTGTCCATGGGCATGACAGCCGATTTAGAAGCCGCCATTGCTGCGGGCAGTACATGTGTGCGTGTGGGCACGGCAATTTTTGGTGTACGCCAGTAAAAAACCCAGCACGCGGACTGGGTTTGAGGAGATGCACGCTGTTTAAAACCGCGGCAAATCTGGGTGTGAAATTTTCCCGCCGCGCACCAACATTTTGCCGTACTCTGCGCATCGGTTGTGTGTCGGAATGACCTTGCCAGGGTTGAGCAAACCCAGTGGATCAAAAGCTTTTTTCAAGGCAAACATCTGCGCATTTTCTTCGGTTGAAAACTGCACGCACATGCTGTTGAGTTTTTCAATGCCCACACCATGCTCGCCTGTGACGGTGCCGCCCATGGCCACACTGGTTTCCAAAATTTCGGCACCAAACAATTCACAGCGGTGCATTTGATCGGCGTCGTTGGCATCAAACAAAATAAGCGGGTGCAGGTTGCCATCGCCCGCGTGAAACACATTGGCGCAGCGCAGTTGGTATTTCTTTTCCATCTCGGCAATGGCCAATAAAATGTCGGCCAATCGCTTGCGCGGAATGGTGGAGTCCATGCACATGTAGTCGGGGCTGATGCGGCCCGATGCAGGGAACGCATTTTTGCGGCCACTCCAAAAACGCAGGCGCTCGGCTTCGTCTTTGCTGACGGTGATGGCGGTGGCGCCAGACCCAAGCAAGACATCGCTCATGCGGCCAATTTCTTCTTCAACTTCTTCGGGTGTGCCATCGCTTTCGCACAACAAAATAGCTGCGGCATTCAAGTCATAACCTGCGTGTACAAAATCTTCTACCGCTGCGGTCATGGGCTTGTCCATCATTTCTAGGCCTGCCGGAATGATGCCTGCTGCAATGACGGCGGCCACTGCATCGCCTGCTTTGCGAATGTCATCGAAGCTTGCCATGATGCATCGTGCCAATTGAGGCTTGGGCACCAACTTGACGGTGACTTCTGTGGTGATGGCCAACATGCCCTCGCTGCCCACCAACACCGACAGCAAATCAAAGCCGGAGGTGTCTAAAGCGTCGCTGCCAAACGTGACGGCATCGCCTTCGATGGTGAAGCCCTTGACTTTCAAAACATTGTGCAAGGTGAGGCCATATTTCAGGCAGTGCACGCCACCAGAGTTTTCGGCCACGTTGCCACCAATCGTGCAGGCAATTTGGCTGGACGGGTCGGGTGCGTAATACAAACCATGAACTGATGCAGCCTCAGAAATGGCCAAGTTGCGAACGCCGCATTGAACCACCGCTGTTCTAGACACCGGATCCATTTTGAGAATCTGATTGAACTTGGCCATGGACAAGGTGACACCCAGTTTGTGGGGCATGGCGCCGCCCGACAAACCGGTTCCTGCGCCGCGGGCCACCACAGGCACCGCCAAGGCGTGGCAAGTTTTTAAAACAGCTTGAACTTGGCTTTCTGTTTCGGGCAAGGCCACCACAAGAGGTCTTTCGCGGTAAGCCGTCAAGCCATCGCATTCGTAAGGCACGGTATCTTCCAGCGTGTAGAGCAAGGTGTGCGCGGGCATGACAGCGCTCAAGGCGTGAACGATTTGTGCTTGCCGATCGGCGCGAGACAGTGCATCTAAGTTGGTCAGAGCGTTCATGTCAAATTCTCAATTCAAAAGAGGCATTCAGAATGATGGTCTAACTATTTAAAGATCACGGTTTTGTGGCCATTTAATAGCACACGGTGCTCACTGTGCCACTTCACGGCGCGTGCCAAAACTTGGCTTTCGGTGTCACGTCCTTGGGTGGTGAGGTCTTCTACGGTTTTAGAGTGGTCTACACGCGCCACATCTTGTTCAATGATGGGGCCTTCGTCTAAATCGGCCGTGACATAGTGGGCTGTGGCACCAATCAATTTGACACCACGATCATGCGCTTGGTAGTAGGGCTTGGCACCCTTGAAGCTGGGCAAGAAGGAGTGGTGAATGTTGATGGCACGGCCGGACAGCTTGCGACACAAATCGTCTGACAAAATTTGCATGTAGCGCGCCAACACCACCAACTCTGCCCCTTCAGATTGAATGATCTCGAACTGCTTGGCCTCGGCTTCGGCCTTGTTGGCTGCAGTAACGGCAATATGATGAAACGGCACGTTGTAGCTGGCAGCCAATTGGTAAAACTCACGGTGGTTGCTGACAATGGCGCGAATGTCGATGGGCAGCAAGCCACTTTTCCAACGGAACAGCAAATCGTTCAGGCAATGGCCCTCTTTGCTGACCAAAATGACTGTGCGCATGGGCTGTTTGGTGCTGTGCAAATTCCAGGTCATTTGAAAAGGGGCTGCAAAACTGACCAACTGGGTGCGCAAATCGACTTCATTCACCGGGTCACAAGCAAACTGCACACGCATGAAAAACAAGCCTGTGGCGGGGTCGTTGTATTGAGCGGCTTCTTCAATGTTGCCGCCGCGTTCTAGCAAAAACCCCGAAACAGCGTGCACGATGCCCATTCTGTCGGGGCAGGAAAGCGTCAAAATGTAGGCATGATTCATGGCTGTTATTGTCGCAGGGAACGCGGTAAAGTTCTGGTTTGTGGTAGTTTCCATGCCCAATCAGAGGGTAAATCAGTTGTGACTTTATGTCAGCACTGCTGAAATAGTGATTGCGATCTAGGGTGGGGCAATTTACACTGAGGGTTCAAAATCAATGCTTGTTAGAAGTTAAGAGGCACACCCATGGCATATTTAGATACCCTCCTCTCCTCAATGAGGCCTGCCAGCACCCCTGCGGCCACCTTCAACATGGAGCACCAGTGGTTGCCCTTCACAGGCAATCGCCATTTCAAGCAAGAGCCGCGCATTTTCGTGGCCGCTGAGGGCATTCACTTCACCACCCACGATGGCCGTCAAGTGATCGATGGCATTTCTAGCTTGTGGTGTGTGGGCGCGGGGCACAACCGCAGGCCCATTGCCGAAGCCATCAAAAAACAGCTCGACACCCTCGACTACGCCACGGCCTTTCAAATCAGCAACGACCAGGCCTTCCAAGCCGCACAAATGATTGCCGATTTGTGCCCTGGCGATTTGAACAAGGTGCTTTTTTGCAACTCTGGTTCTGAAGCCGCCGACACCTCCCTGAAGGTCGCCTTGGCCTACCACCGAGCCCGCGGTGAAGGCCATCGCAATGTGTTCATTGGACGAGAAAAGGGCTACCACGGCGTCAACTTTGGCGGCATGAGTGTGGGCGGTTTGCCCGCCAACCGCAAAGTCTATGGTGCCCAGTTGCTGCCCCGTGTTGACCACATGCGCTTCATTCACGACCCAGTGAACCATGCCTACATTCACAACGAAGAACCTGTCTGGCAAGAAGACCCGCTGGTGGAACTGGAAACGCGCATTCTGGCTTTGCACGACCCCAGCAATGTGGCGGCCATTATTGTCGAGCCGGTTGCGGGTTCTGCGGGTTGGTATTTGCCGCCCAAAGGCTACTTAAAACGCCTGCGCGAAATTTGCAATAAGCATGGCATCTTGCTGATTTTTGACGAGGTCATTACAGGCTTTGGCCGCATGGGCACCAACTTCGGCGCCGACTATTACGGCGTGGTGCCAGACATGCTCAACTTTGCCAAGTGCGTGACCAATGGCGTCATTCCCTTGGGCGGTGTGGTCTGCCGAGATTTTATTTACGACGCCATGATGAACTCTGGTGCCCCCGATTACGCCATTGAGTTTTTCCATGGCTATACCTATTCTGGCCACCCTGTATCTTGCGCCGCGGCCATTGCCACCTTGAAATTGCTCAAAGAAGAAAACTTGTTTGCACGCGCAGGTTTAATGGGCCCTGTGCTAGGAGACGCCATGCACAGCGCCTTCAAAGGTCTGCCCAATGTCATTGGCATTCGAAGCCTGGGCTTGGCAGGTGCCGTGGAGCTGTCGTCGATTGCGGGCGCTCCTGGCAAGCGCGCCTACGACATTTTCCTAGACTGCTACAACAAGGGTGTTTTGGTGCGAGCTGCAGGCGAAAACTTGGTTCTGTGTCCGCCCTACATTGTGGAAAAAGAGCACATCGACACAATGGTCAATGTGTTGGCTGACAGCATTCGAAAACATGCTTGATGCCCCGCCAAGGCCTCGCTCATGACGGCTTTTCTAAAGCCGATTGAGCAAGCTTTAGCAAGAAAACTAGTGAACCACAACGGGCTGCTGTGCCAGACCCGTGTAACGCTCTAAAGTGTCTTCCACTTCTTCTTGTGTAGGCGTGTTTTGTTGCCAAGCCTGAATGTGCATTTGGAACATCTCTGCCCAAGAGCCATCGAGGTAAACCTCTTTGCCCGATCGTTTGTCCACGATTTCAAAGCCGTGGCGCTCGAGGATGGGTGGTTGATTGATGGATGCCGCTTCACCGGTGTCATTGGCCAACACATGCATGACGGCAAAAGATTCAGATTCGTACAACAAGTTCATAGTGACATTCTGACCTAAGTCTGTTTACTTTAGATAGGGTTGTTGTAAATTTTTTCAAGAGGGCAGGGCGGGCAATGTTTCGGAGTCGCGCATTTCCATGTCAATGAAGTTGCCTGTGACTTGGGTGATCTTGATTCGCGCGGGCAAACCGCCGTGCGATTGTGAAAGCCACATTTCAATTTGACTGTCGAACTTTCCTCTTGGCAAGCAAACCCACCGCTGTGTGGCAAGTTGCTTGCCATCGACCTCAATCAACTCTTCTGACTTGAATGTCAGGACCCAATTGACCGCGTCACGCGCCGTGGCTGTTTGAACATTGAGCTCAGAGCCAAGTTTGAAATTTTTGGCGGCAACCGTAGCGGCCATTTGAATGAACAGGCTCACCTGATCTTGAGCACCTGGTTGCAGCGCAACACCGGGGGTATTGCCGCTGAAGCTGATTTTGTTTTGCGTTGCGTCGAAATGCGCTGCTCGCTCGCTCCGCGCACTGTCTGAATAACGAACAGGGCTTAAGCCGTTTTCAGTCAACAGGCCCACACTGCGCCAAACGCGGCTACCAACCAAGAATGCTCTGACACGAAGTTCTGCCTCATAGGCTTTGGGTGCCGGGGTCGCACTGGGGGCCTCGGGTGTTGCTTGGGTTTGCCACTTCAGCGAACCCGATGCGTGGTAAGTCAAGCCCCGCTCTTGGCCCGTGAGCTTGTAGTTGATTTGGATGTTGGGGGGAAAGTCGCCAGGCTTGGCTGTAAGGGCATTCGAAGGCGGCGGCAGGGGGGCGCTTGCTACGGCCACTGTCTCTGTTGGCATTGGCGCTACTTCTTCAGTTGGCGAAGCTTGTGGGCTTAAGTTGGGCAAAGCTTCTGATGGCTGCTCAGAAATGGGTAAAACTGGGCTTTCTTCTGGCGCTGGCAGCACAGAGGATGCCACGGCACTGATGCCAGCACTGGAAGGTGTGCTGGTGCTTTCGGGTGCTTTGGGTTTGGCTGGCGCAACTTGCCTTGTTTTCTCGGTGCTTGGGCTGGTCGGTGTTGTCTGCGAAACACCAGAACTTAACACCCGAGTTTGCAGTGGCCCCAGTTTTTGAGATTCAGGTTGAAGTCGCCAGATACCGACCCCAGACGACAAGAGCAACCAAAGGTGGACGCCCAAAACCAAAGCCACCAATGCCGCCAAGGCTCGCCGCTGCTGGGACTCAGTCCCAAGGGGGCGTGTGGCATGGGATAAAGTGGCTGAGGCTTGCATGTCAATCTGACGTCATTTGAGCGAGAGCGAGAATGGTTAAACTAATTCCTGTTTGAATCGATGTCGTTCAGTTTGAATTCTGACATTGAGATTCTATTTTGAGGTGCCAACATGAAATTAGCGACTTACAAAGATGGATCGCGTGACGGCCAATTGGTCGTGGTCTCGCGAGACTTGAGCACAGCACATTATGCGACGGGCATTGCGCAGCGTTTGCAACAAGTTTTGGACGACTGGAACTTTTTGGCGCCGCAATTAGAAGACCTGTACCAAACACTGAACAGTGGCAAGGCGCGCCACGCCTTTCCTTTTGACCCTCAACAATGCATGGCGCCATTGCCCCGGGCTTATCAGTGGGCCGATGGCTCTGCCTATTTGAACCACGTGGAATTGGTGCGAGCCTCGCGCAGTTCTGTGGTGCCTGAAAGTTTTTACGCCGACCCCCTCATGTACCAAGGCGGTAGCGATGATTTCTTGGGCCCTTGCGATCCTGTGGTGTGCCGGGACGAAGCCTTTGGCATCGACTTTGAAGCTGAAATTGCGGTGATCACTGGCGATGTGCCCATGGGTGTCTCTCCAGAAAATGCGCTCGATGGCATTCGTTTGGTGATGCTTGCCAACGACGTTAGTTTGCGCAACTTAATTCCGAATGAATTGGGCAAAGGGTTTGGCTTTTTTCAAAGCAAACCTGCAACCGCCTTCAGCCCTGTGGCCGTCACTTTGGATGAACTGGGTGACGCTTGGGACCATGGCCGTTTGCATCTGACCATGCAGTCAACATGGAATGGCCGCAAAGTGGGCATGTGCGAAGCAGGCCCTGAAATGACGTTTCACTTTGGCCAGCTGATTGCGCACATGGGCAAAACACGCAACGTGCGCGCTGGCTCCATTGTTGGCAGCGGCACGGTCAGTAACAAAAGCGTTGACGTCAATGGCAAGCCCGAGTGGCCCAAAGGCTACAGCTGCATTGCAGAAAAGCGCGCCATCGAGACCATTTTGGATGGCCAGCCTAGCACCGAGTTCATGAAATTCGGTGACACCATTCGCATTGAAATGAAAGGCAAAGATGGTCAAAGCGTGTTTGGCGCCATTGACCAACAAGTGGCCCCGCTTTGAGTGGAGATTGCGTTCTCAATGCAAGGCCGCATTGGGACCCGAAGCTCTTTCAACCACTGATTGACACTCAATGCAACGCATGGCCGAAGGAAATGCCAGTAAGCGGGTGATGGGAATTTCGGTTTCACAGCCCAGGCAATGTCCATAGGTGCCTTGCGTGATGCGCATCAATGCCAACTCGGTGGCCTCTAGCTCTTCAATGTCATGCTCTTGAAGGGCGAAAGCGGTGTCGCGTTCGGTGATGTTTTGCGCATGGGATTGTTCTGCGGGTGCTAGCTCTGCTGCTGCCTCCGCACGACTGTTCTTGCCGCCGCGTTCTTGCGCCATTTTGTCGAGCAGTTGCACTTTTTGAGCCAGCAGCAATTGTTTGAGGGACTCTTTTTGTAATTCGTTTTTCATGGATGGACGCCTTGTTCTGATCGTTCTGTTTGAAAGCATTGAATCGGTGCCTCTTCAATGTCTTGCATTCATCGTAGGGCGTTTCAGAACCCTGGCTATTGATGCACATCAAGCTAGTGCGCCGACTTTGAACAAGTTCAGGCGACAATGACAACTTTTAAATGAGCCATTTTCTAAGGAGACTGCCATGAGCTTTCCCATCGACTACAGCCGTTACCAAACCCTGAACATCACACGCCGAGGTGCCAATCAAACCGTGTTGGACATCCAGATGAAAGCCGGTGGGCCTGGGGGCAACGGCAAACTGCCAACCGCAGGCCACGAAGGGCATGCGGAGTTGGCTGAAATTTGGCGCGATGTTTCACGCGACGACAGCGTGCGAGCAGCGGTGTTGCGCGGTGAGGGTTTGGGCTTTTCGGGCGGTGGCGATTTGTCGTTGGTGGAAGACATGGCGCGAGATTTCGACATTCGAAGCCGTGTCTGGAAAGAGGCGCGCGACTTGGTTTACAACGTGATCAATTGCGACAAGCCTATTGTGAGTGCCATGCATGGGCCGGCGGTGGGTGCGGGCTTGGTGGCCGGCTTGTTGGCTGACATTTCCATTGCCAGCAAGACGGCCAAGATTGTGGATGGCCACACGCGCTTGGGGGTTGCGGCGGGTGATCATGCGGCCATCATTTGGCCATTGCTGTGCGGCATGGCCAAGGCCAAATACTATTTGTTGCTGTGTGAGCCCGTGAGCGGCGAAGAAGCCGAGCGAATTGGCTTGGTGTCTTTGGCCGTTGAAGAGGATCAGTTGCTCAGCAAAGCTTACGAGGTGGCCGATCGTTTGGCCAATGGCAGTCAATCCGCCATTCGCTGGACCAAATATGCTTTGAACAATTGGCTGCGCCAAGCAGGCCCCAGTTTTGATGCTTCCTTGGCGCTCGAGTTCATGGGCTTTTCAGGGCCTGATGTTCAAGAGGGACTGGCCAGCTTAAAAGCGCGCCGGCCACCCCAGTTTTAAGCCTTGCTCTTCATGCGTGACATGAAGAGTTCGTTGTTGGCTTTTCGATCGGCTTGCACCCGTTGCATGCTGGGGCGCTCAGACCACATCTTCATGTAATCCTTGACGGGCAAGTCGGCCAAAAAATCTCTGCCGTAAATGGTTTTGGTTGCGGCAGTGATCACAGGCAAATGAACTGCGGCGGTGCAATCTGCAATGCTCAATTCAGTGCCGCCAATGAAGGGTTTGAACTGTGCCAATTTTGCAAATGCAGCCACATTTTTCTCTAGTTGGGCGCCGATTTTTTCCTTGACAGTGTCGCTGACCTTGCCGCCAAAGAAGGCTTCACCGTACAAGTTGCGCGCCACCAATTCCAAGTGCAAATCTAAGAAGACCACCAACTCCCGCGCTTTGGCGGCTGCGAAGGCGTCCTTGGGCATGAGAGGATGATCAGGGTACTGTTGCTCGATGTACTCCACCATGACCGCCGATTCGCAAACCGTGCCTTGCGCTGTTTTCAAATAGGGCACTTTGCCAAGCGGGCTGGCCATGGGGTCGGTTTCTCCCACCCATGTCAACTCCTCTTCAAAGGCAAGGCCTTTTTCTAGCAGTACCAATTTAACTTTGTTGTGATAGTTGCTGGCGCCAAAGCCGCAGAGTGTCAGCATGTCGTGTCTTCCTGTTTGGATCAAAGAAAAGAGCTTAGCCTTTGATCGTTCCTTGCTGCGTCGCGCAGTTGACGCAGGGCCGTATGCGTTAAGCTTGCGCTTGACACACACCACAAGGAGCCCTCATGAGCGATACCTCAGCTTTCGGATTTGGAAAATTCGTACCTGGCTTTGATTTTTTGCAAAACTTAGGGCAAGCCGCAAATCCCGGCGCGAAAGGATCACCCCAGGGCATGCCCAACATGGCCAGCTGGGTCGCGCCGACCTTGAGTGTGGAAGAGCTCGACAAACGCATCCAAGAACTCAAAACGGTTCAATTTTGGTTGGAGCAAAATACCAATGCGCTCAAGGCCACCATTCAGGCCTTAGAGGTGCAAAAAATGACCTTGTCTACTTTGCAAGGCATGAACGTGAACATGACTGAGTTGGCCAAGGCCTTCACGGCCAAAATGCCTGACCTCCATCCCAAGGACACGGCCAAGCCCGCAGAAACTCACAGCGCCGCTGACTCAAGCAGCGATCAGGCCAAAGCAAGTGCTGAAGGTGCTGCACAAGGCCCTGCAGTTGACCCCATGCAGTGGTGGGGATCACTCACCCAACAATTTCAAAATATTGCGGCGGCGGCGGTGAAAGATGTGGCGGCCAAAGCCATGAAAGAAGGTCCCAAGCCCAGCAAGAAAACAGCTGCAACGAGCAAAACCCGAAAGCCAAGTTCAAGCTCCGCTCGATCCAGTACAGCTCGTTCAAGTTCAGCGCGACCATCGCGAGCCAAAAAACCAGCCCCATGAATTTATTTCCCTTTGGTCACGCCACGCACCCACAGTGGCAAATGGCCGCCGGATTGGTCATTGCCCAATTGCGCGCCCAAATGACATTGCCAGGCCATGCGCCGCGGCCGCGTTTGGGGCTGTTGTACATCACCGACCATTACGCCAACGAAGCCGAACCCATCTTGGCGCATTTCAGAGAAGAGTTGCCCATGGTTCAAGATTGGGCAGGCACCGTGGGTGTGGGGGTGGCGGTCAACAACGCAGAATATTTTGACGAACCCGGCATGGCCTTGATGCTGTGCGATTTACCTGCCGATCAATACCGCGTGTTTTCGGGTGCACAACCCTTGCCGCCGCAGTTCAAGGCCCACAGCGCCTTGGTGCATGCCGATCCGCAAACGCCAGACTTGGCCGAACTGATTGCCGAAATGGCGGGTCGCACGCAGTCGGGCTATTTGTTTGGCGGCTTAACGGCCAGTCGAAACCAAGCCGTGCAGTTTGCTTGGCAGAATTCAGCCGATCCCAAGCAGGGTGTTTTGACGGGTGGCTTAAGCGGCGTCGCTTGGTCTCCTGAGGTGCAAATTTTGTCGCGTGTCACGCAAGGCTGCGCGCCCATCAGCAAAGAGCGCCAGATCACGGAAGCCGAAGGGCATGTGGTTTACAAACTCGATGGTTTGCCGGCACTGGATGTGCTCATGACCGATTTGAAGGTGTCCTTGTCAGAACCACAAGTCGCATTGAAGGCCGTTCGAAGCACTTTGGTGGGACTCACGTCGGCTGGTCAACATGGGGTTGGCAGAACAGGCAGCTTAGATGCCGATGTCAGAGTGCGACACATCGTTGGACTCGACCCCGCACGCCAAGGCGTGGCCATTGCAGACCATGTGCAAGCGGGCCAGAAATTGACTTTTTGCCAAATGAGTTTGCAGGCAGCCAAGTCAGATCTTCGGCGTATCTGTGCCGAAATTCGAGAAGAGCTAGAGCCAGAAACTTTGAGTTTGGAAACTGCCAACGCGCTGGCAGCCAGCGAAGCAGAAGCCGCGCCGCACCCAGCCAGGCGCATTGCAGGCGCGGTGTATGTCAGTTGCTCTGGCCGCGGTGGCCCGCACTTTGGTGGGCCCAGTGCCGAGCTCCAATGGATTCGCCACGCTTTAGGCGATGTGCCTTTGGTGGGGTTTTTTGCAAGCGGCGAAATTGCCCATCAGCACTTGTATGGTTACACCGGTGTGTTGACGGTATTCACCACGCCTGCAGAAGCCACTTAAACAAAAACAGTTTTTATACGCCGCGAGCACGCGCCTGTTTGAACTGCGTCTGAAAGCTTGAGAAGCTTCCGGCTTCCAATGCAGCTCGAACTTCTTGCATGAGGCTCAAGTAATAGTGCAAGTTGTGAATGGTGGTCAGCATAGGCCCCAGCATCTCGCCGCAGCGATCTAGGTGATGCAAATACGCGCGGCTAAAACCTTCTCTGCCACCATCGTTCCAAGATACGCCTGAAGTGCCAGCACAAGCATGGCATGTGCATGAGGCGTCTAAAGGCTGATGGTCGGTTTTGTGACGCGCATTGCGCAGCTTCAAATCGCCAAAGCGCGTGAACACCGTGCCATTGCGTGCGTTGCGCGTGGGCATGACGCAGTCAAACATGTCAACACCTTGCGCCACGCCTTCGACCAAATCTTCGGGGGTGCCCACACCCATCAGATAGCGTGGCTTTTCAGCGGGCAGACGGTGCGGTGTGTGCGCCATGATTTGCAGCATTTGTTCTTTGGGCTCGCCCACGCTCACACCGCCAATGGCATAACCTGGAAAATTCATTTTCACCAAGTGGTCTAGCGATTCTTGACGCAAGTTTTCAAACATACCGCCTTGCACAATGCCAAACAAAGCATTGGGATTTTCAAGCCGTGTAAATTCATTTTGACTGCGTGTGGCCCAACGCAAACTCATCTCCATCGACTTGCGTGCTTCTGCTTCCGTGGTGAGGTGGCCTTTGGTTTCATAAGGCGTGCACTCATCGAGTTGCATCACAATGTCTGAGTTCAAAATGGTTTGAATCTGCATGCTCACTTCGGGCGACATGAACAACTTGTCGCCGTTCACTGGCGAAGAAAAATGCACGCCTTCTTCGGTGATTTTTCGCATGGCGCCCAAAGACCAAACTTGAAAGCCGCCGGAGTCTGTGAGGATGGGCTTCTTCCACTTTTCAAAGCCATGCAAGCCGCCAAAACTTTTCATGATGTCAAGACCTGGCCGCATCCACAAATGAAAGGTGTTGCCCAAAATAATTTGCGCGCCCATTTCTTCGAGGCTGCGCGGCATCACGCCTTTCACGGTGCCGTAGGTACCCACAGGCATGAAGATGGGTGTTTGAATCACGCCATGGTTCAGGGTCAACTGACCTCTTCGCGCGTGGCTGTGAGGGTCTGTTTTCAGGAGTTCAAATTGAAGCATGCTTCATTCTATGGTTTAGGTTTAAATAGAGTTCGAGCGTCTTAAGAGCATGGCATCGCCATAGCTGAAGAACCGATACTTTTGTGCAATGGCGTGGGCGTACAAAGCCATCACGTGCTCATAGCCTGCAAAGGCACTCACCAGCATCATCAATGTGCTTTTGGGTAAGTGGAAATTGGTGATCAGGCAGTCTACCCACTGAAATTCAAAGCCTGGTGTGATGAAGATTTGGGTGTCGCCTTGCGCTAATCCTGATTTTCCCCACGACTCTAAAGTTCTGACCGAAGTCGTGCCAACCGCCCATACTTTGCCGCCACGTGCTTTGCATGCCTGTAAAGCATGCTGTGTTGATTCAGGAATGTCGTACCACTCGGCATGCATGGTGTGTTCGGCAATATTTTCGGTTTTCACGGGCTGGAAGGTGCCTGCACCCACATGCAAAGTGACACTCGCGGTGGCGACGCCCTTGTCTTTTAACTGGCCCAACAAGGCATCGTCAAAATGAAGCGCTGCAGTCGGTGCGGCTACAGCACCTGGATTGCGTGCAAAGACTGTTTGGTACCGGGATTCGTCTTCAGCAACTTCAGACTCAGTGGCGCTGCCGTCGTATGGCCGCTCAATGTAGGGCGGCAATGGCATGTGGCCATACCGAGCCATAAGGGCATGCGGTTCTGCGCTGAATTCAAAACAGAACAAAGCGCCCTTTTCATCAGGCCAACGTCCGATCAAAGTGGCCTCAAAACCCGTCTTGCTCTGTTTCAAGGCTGCGTTGGCATCTCTCCCCATGTAAAGGGTGGCGCCAATGGGTGGTTTTTTGCTGACTTTCATGTGAGCCACCACGCGATGACCGGGCAATACCCGCTCAATCAAGAGCTCCACTTTGCCGCCGCTTGATTTTTCGCCAAAGATTCGCGCCTTGATGACTTGGGTGTCGTTGAAAACCAACAGGTCGCCCGATTGCATCTGTTGGGGCAAATCCTTAAACACCCGATCGACTGGCATGGCGCCGCTGCCGTCAAGCAACTGAGAGCTGCTGCGCTCAGTTGCTGGGTGTTGTGCGATCAGTTCTGGGGGAAGGAGAAAGTCAAAGTCACTCAAACTGAAGCTGCGTTTGGCTTGGATGACGTTAAGGGGGGGGCTAAAAGCGGTCATGTGCTTGAGGGCCGAACAAGACCCGTTCCAAGTTGAAAAAATTGATTGTCCCATGATCTAGCGCAACCCGTCAGAAATTAAAACGGTCAAATACTTGTGAGTAAGCGCAAGATGTGAGCATTATTTAAGAAAGTAATGATCACCATTCACTTTCAAGCGTCGCCAAGACAGTAACGTATGGTCATGCTCAAAGTTTCAGAGTCCCAACAATTCGCTGACCGATTGCGCGGCGCGTTGGAGAGTGCAGGTGTGCGTGCTTCACCCACCTTGGTTGCCAATGCCTTCAACCTTCGCTACAGGGGTCGAAGCATCACTCCCCACACGGCACGCAACTGGTTGTTGGGCAAAGTAATGCCCACGCAAGACAAACTGCGGGTCCTTTCCGACTGGTTACAAGTCAGCCCTGACGAACTTCGTTTTGGCCGTGCACCCGGCAAGACTTACGTGTTTGAAATGAACAATGGCCCCATCGAAATGGGCCTGGCCGACCGTGAAATGGTGGATCGGTATTTATCGCTGCCCCTTGAACAGCGCAAAACCATTCGAGATGTTGTGTCAGGCTTCGTGATGGCCACTTTGCCCGAAAAATTGCTTTAACTTGAGGGCATGAGACACAGGCTGTTTTAGGCCTGCACGCTACAAGCCATAGGGCAAGCACGGCACAATGGCGGTATGGTTGTCCCCGCATCTTCCCCGTCATCTTCGCCACCCCGGCCCTTGTCTGCACCGCAAAAAGCCATGCGCAAGATGGGTTTGGCGCGCGATATTGATTTGGCCTTGCACATACCCCTGCGCTACGAAGACGAAACCCGCATCGTCAAACTGGGCGATGCCCGCGAAGGCGATGCCATTCAAATTGAAGCCACGGTGGTCTCTGCGGAAGTCCAGTTGCGTCCTCGGCGGCAGCTGCTCGTCACGGTCGATGACGGCACCGACACCTGCGTTTTGCGGTTTTTCAGCTTCTACCCTGCGCAGCAAAAGGCCTTGGCCGTAGGTCAAGTGATCCGGGCCAGAGGCGAAGTCAAAGGGGGGTTCATGGGATTCACCATGATGCACCCTGCCTTCAGGGCGGCCACCGGCGATCTGCCGTCGGTGCTCACACCTGTCTATCCCACCTCGGCAGGTTTGCCACAAACCTATTTGCGCCGGGCCATTGCCAGTGCCGTGTCGCGGGCCGATTTAAGCGAGTCATTGCCTCCAGCCATGGCCTGGCCCTCATCTCCCCATGGCAAATCGGCTCAAAGCTTGCGCCAAGCCTTGACCTATTTGCACCATCCCACGCCCGACGTGTCGATTGCGGCGCTTGAAGACCGTTCACACCCCGCTTGGCAAAGGCTCAAAGCTGAGGAGTTGTTGGCGCAGCAACTTTCGCAGCGCATGGCCAAGCTAGAGCGCGACAACTTGAAGGCACCCGCGCTACAGACAAAGGCCGGTGGTTGGCATGACAAATTGAAAGAAGTCTTGCCATTCCAGTTAACGGCCGCACAACAAAGGGTGGGTCTTGAAATTGCACAAGATTTGGCGCGGCCTGTGCCGATGCACCGCCTGCTTCAGGGCGACGTCGGTGCTGGCAAAACCGTGGTGGCTGCTTTGGCCGCCATGTTGGCCATTGATCAGGGCTGGCAGTGCGCGTTGATGGCACCCACCGAAATTTTGGCGCAACAACACTTTGCCAAATTGGTAGGCTGGCTGGCGCCTTTAGGGGTTCGCGTGGCGTGGCTCACAGGCAGTCAAAAGAAAAAAGAACGCACCGAAATGCTGGCCCTGATTGAGTCGGGCGAAGCCGCCTTGGTGGTGGGCACGCATGCTGTCATTCAAGAATTGGTGAAGTTCAAAAACTTGGCCTTGGCCATCATCGACGAGCAACACCGCTTTGGCGTGGCGCAACGTTTGGCCCTCAGAGACAAGATGCAAGATGCTGGCATGGAGCCACACTTGCTCATGATGACAGCCACGCCCATTCCGCGAACATTGGCCATGAGTTATTACGCCGATTTAGAAGTGTCGGTCATTGACGAATTGCCGCCCGGGCGTACGCCCGTGGTTACCAAAGTCATTTCAGACAGCCGACGTGATCAAGTCATTGGCCGCATAGGTGCGCAATTGGCCGAAGGGCGTCAGGTGTATTGGGTGTGCCCGCTCATAGAAGAAAGTGAAGCTTTGGACTTGACCAACGCCACGGCCACGCACGAAGAATTGTCGGCCCAGTTACCGCGTACGACGGTGGGCTTGCTGCACTCCCGCATGTCGGTGAATGAAAAGCGCGAGGTCATGGCCCAGTTCACACAAGGCAGCATGGGTGTTTTGGTCAGCACCACCGTCATTGAGGTGGGGGTTGATGTCCCCAATGCCTCCTTGATGGTGATCGAGCATGCCGAGCGATTTGGTCTGAGTCAGTTGCACCAATTGCGAGGGCGTGTGGGGCGAGGCGCAGCGGCCTCTGCCTGCGTCTTGCTTTATGGCACACCCGAAGGCGGTCGGTTGAGTGAAACAGCGCGTGAGCGATTGCGTGCCATGGTCGACACCAACGACGGTTTTGAAATTGCCAGACGCGATCTAGAAATCAGGGGGCCTGGTGAGTTTCTAGGTGCGCGACAATCGGGGGCCGCCTTGTTGCGATTTGCCGACTTGGCCACGGACGAGCATTTGCTTGAATGGGCAAGGCAAGCAGCACCGAAGTTGCTGGAAAAATACCCCGACATGGCCGAGCGGCACATCGCTCGCTGGTTGGGTGGAAAATCAGAATATTTGAAAGCTTGAGAAATTGGCATGACCCTGACTGAGCTGAAATACATTGTGGCCGTGGCCCGCGAGCGGCACTTTGGCAAGGCGGCTGACGCGTGTCACGTGTCGCAGCCCACCTTGTCGGTGGCCATCAAAAAACTCGAGGAAGAACTCGATGTCAAGTTGTTCGAGCGCAGCGCCAACGAGGTGAGCACCACGCCATTGGGTGAAGAAATCATTCGCCATGCACAGCTTGTGTTGGAGCAAGCGGCAGAGATCAAAGAAATTGCCAAGCGCGGCAAAGATCCCTTGGCAGGAGCATTGCGTTTGGGCGTGATTTACACCATTGGGCCTTATTTGTTGCCCGATTTGATGCGTCAGATCATGAAGAAGGCGCCCCAAATGCCTTTGATGTTGCAAGAGAATTTCACCGTCAAGCTCATGGAGATGCTGCGTGCGGGGGAAATTGATTGCGCCATCTTGGCTGAGCCTTTTCCCGATGTCGGATTGGCCACGGCGGCTTTGTACGATGAGCCCTTCATGGCCGCATTGCCCATGAAGCATTTGCTGGCCAAGAAAAAAACAATCACTGCTGAGCAAATTAAAAACGAAACCATGTTGTTGCTTGGCAATGGCCACTGCTTCAGAGACCATGTTCTTGAAGTGTGCCCAGAGTTTGCAAGGTTTTCTAGCAACGCAGAAGGCATTCGGAAAAGCTTTGAAGGCTCTTCCTTGGAAACCATCAAGCACATGGTGGCAGCTGGTATGGGCGTCACTTTGGTGCCGCGTTTGTCGGTCCCTGCTGAAGCACTCGCCAAAGAACCCACGCGAAAAAAACACGAAGATCCTGACATTGCTTACTTGCCTATCGTGGACGAAACAGGGGGCTTGCCACCCACACGCCGAGTGGTTTTGGTTTGGCGCAAAAGCTTCACACGTTATGAAGCCATTGCTGCACTTCGCAATGCCATTTATGCATGCGAGTTACCGGGCGTGACACGTTTGTCATGACGCTTACTCGGGCTGTTTAACGTTGAAAACTTTTCATTTCATGCGTGAAAAAATCAGCTTGTATTTAGACCTCATTCGCTGGAATCGGCCTGCCGGCTGGCTCTTGTTGTTGTGGCCGACGCTATCAGCTTTATGGGTCGCCTCGGGTGGTTTTCCAGGTTGGCATTTGCTCGCCGTCTTCACTTTAGGCACCATCCTCATGCGCAGTGCGGGGTGTTGTTTAAACGATGTGGCAGACCGCGACTTTGACAAGCATGTCAAACGAACTGCAGAGCGGCCCGTCACCAGCGGCCGCCTCGGTGTGAAAGAAGCCTTGCTGCTGGGTGCCGTGCTGGCACTCATCGCTTTTATTTTGGTGCTCACTTTGCGCACAGAAACCATCGCGTGGTCTTTTGCCGCCATGGCGGTGGCAGTGGCTTATCCCTATGCCAAACGCTTTGTCGCTATGCCGCAAGCCGTGCTGGGCGTGGCATTCAGTTTCGGCATTCCGATGGCGTTTGCAGCTGTCACTGGCGAAGTGCCAAGCATCGCTTGGGCGCTGTTGCTTGGCAATTTGTTTTGGGTCTTGGCCTACGACACCGAGTACGCCATGGTCGACCGCGATGACGATTTGAGAATTGGCATGAAAACATCTGCCATCACTTTGGGCCAATGGGATGTGGCGGCTGTGATGTTTTTCTATGTCGCCTTTGTGGGCGTTTGGGGCGTGGTGCTAGACGCACCCGACAAGCCACTTTTGATGGCGGGTTTGGCTGTTGCTACACTTCAAGCCGCATGGCATTTTTGGCTGATCAAAGACCGAACGCGAGACGGTTGCTTCAAAGCATTTCGCTTGAACCACTGGGTAGGTTTTGCAGCTTTTGTGGGTGTGGCACTCAGCTACATCTGATCTGAATCTGATCTACACCGGATCAGTCTTTGCCGAACTCATCGCCCAATTCGCCTGCACGCTTTTGTGCTGCCAACATGGCTTTCACAAAGGCTTCTTTCACATGGTCGTCGACCATGGATGTCAGTGCCGCAAACGTCGTGCCGCCTTTTGAAGTGACGCGCTGGCGCAGCACTTCAGGTGAGTCTGTAGATTGACGCGCCAGATGTGTGGCACCGCCAAAGGTGGCCTTGGCCAAGTGGTAGGCCTGTTCTTGGCTTAAGCCCATTTGAACACCTGCCTCGGTCATGGCCTCTAAAAAATAAAACA
>JBIIJK010000141.1:0-2714 GCA_044233865.1 Limnohabitans sp. | reverse complement strand
AGGCTGGCGCAAGAGGGGTCGAGGAGGAGGTCAACCTGGCCCCTGCCAAAGGTGAAATTTATTGAACGTTGCCTTGGCGCATTTGCGCCGCGGCCATCAACTGTGAACGGGCATATTGGGCGCGTTGGTTGAACTGTGGGCGCAGTGCCGAAGAGACGGGCTCGGCGGAGCCTTGCTGAGCCAGAGTAAGTGGGTCAACGTGGCGGCCATTAATTCGAAATTCAAAGTGCAGGTGTGGGCCTGTCGAGAGTCCGGTGGAACCCACTGCACCCACAACATCGCCTTGTTTGATGGCTTGTCCTTTGCGCACATTCATGCGGCTCAGGTGAGCATAGGCGGTGCTTTGATTGGCGTTGTGCTGAATGACAACCATGTTGCCATAGCCGCCTTGGAAGCTGCTTTCTGCCACCACGCCATCGGCCACAGAAATGACTGGCGTACCCACTGGGGCAGCATAGTCAACGCCCATGTGTGCACGCATGGTTTGCAGAATGGGATGCTCGCGCATGCCAAAGCCACTGGTACGGCGAGAGTAAGGCATGGGAGAGGCCAAGAAGGCGCGGCGAAGGCTATCGCCGCCCATGGTGTAGTAAGCACCTTTTTGTCCAGGCTCTTGAAACCAAACTGCGTCGTAAGTCTTTTTGTCGTTGATGATTTCTGCGCTGAGCAAACGGCCTGTGCGCAAAGGCTCACCCTCGGCTTCTAGCGTTTCGTAAACCACTGAGAAAACAGCACCTTTGCGCAATGCGCGGTGGAAGTCAATTTGGCCTGAGAACACATCGGCCAATTGGCGAGTGACAGAGTCTGGTAGTCGTGCTTCGTCAGACGCGGCATACAAGGAGGATGCAACGGTGCCGCCCGCCATGCGAACGCTGGCTGTCAGAGGAGCGGTGTCAGTGCGAAAGGTGAAATTGTTGTTGTCATTGCGGGTGATGACCATGCGCTGGAATTGTGCGTCGTTTTCGTTTCTGAGCCAGCGTGTTGTGAGGGTGATCAGTTGCTGTTGCTCGTTGGCTTCTACAGAAACGTTGCGGCCTGAGCGGTTGAGCAAAGCTTGGCGCACTTCTGGCGTTTGACGGATGTAGGCAGCAGCAGCAGAGTCAAACAAGCCTAAGCGACGCAACAAACTTTCGGCGGTGTCAGATCCGCGTGTGATGTCATTGCGGTAGAGCTTGAGTGTTTTTTGTTCTAACTCAGCAACCTGCTGTTCAAGACTGGGTGTTTCTAAGTTTTCTACCAAAATGCGTACTGGCAAATTGGAGGCATCGGGCCCTAAATTGGCAACCGCGAACGCGCCGCCACCGCCGCCCAGCAACACGACGGCCAGCGCAGCTGTGACGTGCTTGGGATGACGCGCGACAAAAGCCCGCAGCGTTTGGCTGTGGGCTTGGGCCAATGCCAACAACTCAAGGCTGTAGGGTTTGGCGATTGTCAGAAAGCGGTTGATGAAATTCATTCGATCCGTAAAAACTCAGCAATGCTTTTGCATTGCATTCAACAATAGCAAGGTCAGCCCTTAAAATAGAGCAAACAATTCCCGCCATTCTACCGCCAAAGCCCATAGGCTGATACTGGAAAACCCTAATGAACGCCCCTATTCCCAAGCAATATCCCGTGACAGATGCTGTCAATGAGGCCTTGGCTGTGACTTTAAGAGGTTGCGAAGAGCTGATTCCTAAGGAAGATTGGATCAAGAAGCTGGCCAAATCGGAAGCCACAGGGGTGCCTTTGCGCATCAAGTTGGGCCTGGATCCCACGGCACCCGACATCCATGTGGGTCATACCGTGGTGCTGAACAAAATGCGCCAATTGCAGAATTTGGGCCACCAAGTCATCTTTTTGATTGGCGATTTCACCAGCCTCATTGGCGATCCTTCTGGCCGCAATTCCACACGCCCGCCTTTAACGCCTGAACAAATCAAGGCCAATGCCGAAACGTATTACCGCCAGGCCAGCTTGGTTTTAGATCCCACCAAAACCGAAATTCGCTACAACAGCGAGTGGAGTTTGCCGCTGGGTGCCATGGGCATGATTCAACTTGCGGCCAAGTACACCGTTGCGCGCATGATGGAGCGCAACGATTTTCACGATCGGTTTAAGGCCGGCACGCCCATCAGCGTGCACGAATTTTTGTACCCGCTCATGCAGGGTTATGACTCGGTGGCTTTGAAGTCTGATTTGGAATTGGGCGGTACCGATCAAAAGTTCAATTTGCTGATGGGCCGACATTTGCAAGCGGAATACGGTCAAGAACAACAATGTATTTTGACCATGCCTTTGTTAGAAGGTTTGGATGGCGTGGACAAAATGTCCAAGTCCAAGAACAACTACATCGGCATTAGCGAAGAGCCCAACGCCATGTTTGCCAAGGTGTTGTCTATTTCGGATGTGCTCATGTGGCGTTGGTACACACTGCTGTCTTTCAAGTCGATGGCCGACATTGAGATTTTGAAGAAGCAAGTGGCTGACGGTTTGAATCCGAAGGAAGCCAAAGTGGCTTTGGCCAAAGAAATTACCACACGCTTCCATGGCGCGGCCGCAGCCGATTCGGCCGAGCAAGACTTTATCAATCGCAGCAAGGGCGGCGTGCCCGATGAAATTGATGAAGTGAATTTGAGTGGTGCACCTTTGGGCATTGGTGCCTTGCTCAAGATGGCGGGCTTGGCCCCTTCAGGCTCTGAAGCCAGTCGTTTGATTGATGGCGGTGGTGTGCG
>JBIIJK010000140.1:0-2740 GCA_044233865.1 Limnohabitans sp. | reverse complement strand
GCTGGTAGCACCAGCAGCTTTGGCGGAGTCTTGCACCGACTTGGCGTCGAATGCAGCTTTGTTAAAGGCAGCTTGGGCGAACTGTGGGAAACCCGCAGTGGCCAAGAGGCCCGCCACAACAGCGCTTTGCTTGAGTGTCTCGCGACGGTTTTGCATCTGATATCTCCTTGATGGTTGAGTGATGCTAAAGAAACAGGTTCAGAAGTGCAACAGGGATGACCCTGAATTACTTGCTGGCCCCCTTGGAAATCCATTCGGCAATTTGCTTGGCATCAGCGTCAGGCAGGGACTGAGGTGGCATGGGGATTTGACCATAAACACCCACACCACCGGCCTTGACTTTGCTCAAAATATAGTCGGTCTTACCGGCTTGTTTTTTCGCAATTTCGTTAAAACCAGGGCCCACAATCTTCTTGTCCACACCGTGGCAAGCGGTACAACTGTGCTTGTTCAACAAAGCAATAGCTGCTTTGGCTTCGTTGATTTCAGGCTTGGCAGCGGCCACTGGGGCAGCAGCGGCCACGGGCATACCAGCCTTGGGTTCGGGTTTGGTGGTGTCCGCGCCGCGCTGCGGACCGACGTTACGGTTTTGATCTTGCAAGTTACCGTGGGCATTGCGCGCAAAGTCAGGCAAAAATGACGCCACTTTGGCTTCAGGCGTGCAGTCCTTCATGCAAATCTTGTTGGCGGTGTCGGGTTTTTTAACACCAGCCAA
This sequence comes from Limnohabitans sp., assembly GCA_044233865.1. Taxonomy (GTDB): domain Bacteria; phylum Pseudomonadota; class Gammaproteobacteria; order Burkholderiales; family Burkholderiaceae_C; genus Limnohabitans_A. The sequence goes on along the minus strand of JBIIJK010000140.1, from coordinate 2,025 downwards.
TTCATTGCCTGGCCACATCGCATGGGCTGTGCTCATGCCATTGCGGTTGGGCATGCGCGCCTGCACTTCTGCAATGTTTTTGTCAGACAGCACATAGTTGTCCGGCACGATGTTGGCCATGTTCAGCATGAAGGCCGTGACGGCATAGACTTCTTCCGTGCTCAGTGTCTTGGGGTTAGTCCATGGCATGGCGCGGTTAATGTAGTCCCAGAGGGTTGAGACTGTGGACACTTTCATCATGGTGGTGCGGCCGGGATAGTCGGTTCGCATCAAGTTGGCCACGCGGCCTTTCTTGATGTCTTCTGCGGTGGTCCCGCCGATGAGCGGACTGAACACCTCATTGGACTCACCAAACACACCGTGGCAATGGGCGCACTTGGCTTCCCACACATCCTGGCCTTTGGCCACCGAACCAGAGCCTGCTGGCAGGCCCTTAAAGTCCGGGCGCACATCGATGTCCCACTTGGCGACCTCGGAGGGCGTGGCGGCGCGACCAATGCCTGGGAAAGTGTTGGATTGAGCAGCCACCACACCCGCAGCAGCAAGCAGTGTCAACGTCAAAAGGGCATTACGAAACCTGGACATTTTTCACCTCACCGTTTTCCTGCACCAACCACGACTGGATGGCGTTGTTGTGATAGATCGATCGCGTGCCGCGCACTGAGCGAAGCTGTTGATAAGTGGGTTGCAAATGGCCCGTGTCATCTTGAGCCCGGCTTTGGATGATGGCAGGCTTGCCATCCCACACCCAATCGATGTTAAAGCGGCTCAGAGCCTTGGAGAGCACAGGCGTCTCTAGACGTGCCTGTCGCCAGTTGCGCCCCCCGTCGGTGGACACATCCACACGCTTGATCTTGCCCTTGCCCGACCATGCCAGACCCGTGATGTTGTAAAAACCTTTGTCCAGCAAAACCTGACCACCCGAGGGCGTGGTCACCACGCTCTTGACTTCTTGCAGGTTGGTGTATTGGCGGTGCGTGCCATCCGGCTGCAAGTCGATGTAATGAATCGCTTCGTCTTTGGCTGCATAAGGCTTGTCGCCCACTTCCACTCTGCGCAGGTACTTGACCCAGCTCACGCCTTGCACGCCAGGCACCACCAAACGCAGGGGGTAGCCATTTTCAGGGCGCAGCATTTCACCGTTTTGACCGTAGGCCACGATGACTTCACCCGACGTGATCAGGCTCATGGGGATGGTGCGGGTCATGGACGAACCGTCACCGCCTTCGGCCAAAACAAACTTGCCGTTTTTCAGGTCAGCACCGGCCATCTGCAAAAGAGTAATCAGGGGCACGCCCGTAAACTCGCTGCAAGAAATCATGCCGTGGGTGTACTGCACCGTGGGCACCGCCACGTTGCCCCACTCGGTGGCGGTGTTGGCACCACACTCGATGAAGGCAAAACGCGATACCGATGGCAAACGCATGATCTCGTCCATGGTGAAAACCATGTTCTTTTTGACCATGCCATTGATCATGAAGCGGTGCTTCGACGGGTCAATGTCCCACCAGCCTTGGTGGTGACGCTCGAAGTGCAAACCGCTGGGCGTGACGATACCGAACAAAGACTGAAGTGGTGCAAACGACACCGAGGCTTGGGTGGTTTGTGTCAGGCCCGGGCTTTGACGGCGCTGCAAATTGGCTTCGAACTTGGAGGGCTTGCCATAGCCTTCAGCGGCCACGCCCTGCCCCAGACCTACGGTGTGCTCAGGCAGGTTGAGGATGTTGGGGTCTCCACCTTCTACGGGCACCGGGTTGCCCTGGGCCATGGCCATGGGGGCTGCTGCGCCAGCTGCAGCTGCAGCAAAGGCGTTGCGGATGAAATCACGGCGGCCCTTTTTGCCTTCGGCAAAGACTTCCTTGATGCCCGTTGGGGTCAGGAAGTTTTCAGGTGCTTTTTGCACTCTTCCAGAATTGATGTTGTCTGCTTTCACACAAACTCCTTGTTGGTTTGATCATTCACATCCAAACCGATGGCCACCTGCGTGCAAACCGCTCGGCAAGCCTTCGCTGCTGTGTCGTCTGT
>JBIIJK010000138.1:0-2786 GCA_044233865.1 Limnohabitans sp. | reverse complement strand
TAGGAACTTGAATGTCAGAATCTTTTGCAGACCTATTTGAAGAATCACTGAAGCGCACGGAAATGCGCACAGGCGAAGTGATCACCGCTGAAGTTGTTCGCATCGAACACAACTTCGTGGTTGTTAACGCCGGCCTCAAATCTGAAGCCTACGTTCCCCTAGAAGAATTCAAATCTGATTTGGGCGAAATCGAAGTCCAAGTTGGCGATTTCGTTTCTGTGGCCATCGGTTCCATCGAGAACGGCTACGGCGACACCATTTTGAGCCGTGACACTGCCAAGCGTTTGGCCTCATGGTTGTCATTGGAAAAAGCATTGGAATCCGGCGAATTCGTCACTGGCACCACCAGCGGCAAAGTCAAAGGCGGCCTCACTGTGTTGGTCAATGGTATTCGTGCTTTCTTGCCAGGTTCATTGGTTGACACACGTCCTACCAAAGACCTGTCACCGTACGAAAACAAGACCATGGAGTTCAAGGTCATCAAGTTGGACCGCAAGCGCAACAACGTCGTGTTGTCACGTCGTGCTGTGGTTGAAGCCTCCATGGGCGAAGAGCGCGCCAAACTGATGGAAAACCTGCGCGAAGGTTCCGTGGTTCATGGTGTGGTCAAGAACATCACCGAATACGGTGCATTCGTTGACTTGGGCGGCATCGATGGTTTGCTGCACATCACCGACATGGCATGGCGCCGTGTTCGTCACCCTTCCGAAGTGGTGCAAGCCGGTCAAGAAATTACCGCCAAGATCCTCAAGTTCGACACCGAGAAAAACCGCGTGTCCTTGGGCCTCAAGCAAATGGGCGACGATCCTTGGATGGGCGTCAACCGCCGCTACCCACAAAGCACCCGCATGTTCGGCAAGATCACCAACATCGCCGACTACGGCGCGTTTGTCGAACTCGAACCCGGCATCGAAGGTTTGGTGCACGTCTCTGAAATGGACTGGACCAACAAGAACGTGGCCCCTTCCAAGATCGTGTCACTGGGCGACGAAGTCGAAGTCATGGTTTTGGAAATCGACGAAGACAAGCGCCGCATCAGCTTGGGCATGAAGCAGTGCCGTGCCAACCCTTGGCAAGACTTCGCTCAAAACACCAAGCGTGGCGACCGCGTTAAAGGCCCTATCAAGTCCATCACCGACTTCGGTGTGTTCGTGGGCTTGGCCGCTGGCATCGACGGTTTGGTTCACTTGTCCGACTTGTCATGGAACGAAACCGGCGAAGCCGCTGTTCGCAACTACAAGAAGGGTCAAGACGTTGAAGCCATCGTGTTGGCAGTCGACGTTGAGCGCGAGCGCATCAGCTTGGGCATCAAACAACTCGACGGCGACCCCTTCACCACTTTCGTCACATTGAACGACAAAGGTCAAATCGTCACCGGTAAAGTCAAAACTGTTGACGCTCGCGGCGCTGAAATCGATTTGGGCGATGACATCATTGGCTATTTGCGCGCCAGCGAAATTTCACGCGATCGCGTGGAAGATGCTCGCAGCTTGCTCAAAGAAGGCGACGAAGTCACGGCAGTGGTCGTCAACGTTGATCGCAAGACACGCAACATCCAGTTGTCCATCAAGGCCAAAGATGCTGCGGATCAAAGTGAAGCCATGGCCTCACTCAGCCAACAGTCTTCACGCGAAAACGCTGGCACCACCAGCTTGGGCGCTTTGTTGCGTGCCAAGTTGGACAACAACGATTCAGCGGAATGACCTGCTGAAGATCAAAGCCTCTTGCTTGGCCCATTTCGGGCTGAGCCAGAGGCTTTTTCTTTGCCTCTTGCAAAATCGCTTTTAAATGACCCGCTCCGACCTCGTTGAAGCTTTGGCTGCCCGCTTTGAGCAGCTGACGCACCGTGACGCTGAATTTGCCGTCAAAACGGTGCTAGACGCCATGAGCGAAGCTTTGGTCAAAGGCCATCGAATCGAGATCCGTGGCTTTGGCAGCTTCACCATTAACCGCCGCCCTCCCCGCGTGGGACGCAACCCCCGATCTGGTGAAAGCGTGCAAATTCCTGAAAAGCGCGTGCCCCACTTTAAACCTGGCAAAGCATTGCGAGAAGCCGTAGACCAAGGCTCTTTGGACGTACTGCACGGCAAGTCAGACTGAGCTGAAGCAAAACAGCACTTAATAAATAGGCCCCTAGAAGGGCCTTTTTTGTTGCCTTGGCATGCCATCGCCTTAGAATGACAGGGCTGTCTGAGGCCATTCATGAAACAATTTCTCAAGCTGCTTCAGTGGACACTGAACGCTGCTGTTTTTTTTACTTTATTTGCTTTTGCGCTGAACAACCAGCACGAGGCCAAGGTTTACTTTTTCTTTGGCACCCAATGGCGCTCGCCCATGGTGCTCATTGTTTTAACAGCCTTTGCGCTAGGCTTGGTGGTGGGCGTTCTAGGCATGGTGCCCCGCTGGTGGCGTCAAAAACAAGCGGCCAAGTCTGTGCAGGCCAACTCAGCAACGGCAACCCACCCAGACCAGCCGGAAGCGCCTCATGGAACTTGATCTAATTTGGATTTTGGTGGGGCTGCCCGCCGCATTTGGTTTGGGCTGGTTGGCTTCCAGACTCGATTTACGCCAATTGCGCATCGACAACCGCCAAGCACCTCGCGCCTATTTCAAAGGACTGAATTTTTTATTGAACGAGCAACAAGACAAGGCCATTGACGCCTTCATTGAAGCGGTTCAAAACGATCCAGACACTTCCGAGTTGCATTTTGCATTGGGCAATTTATTTCGCAGGCGCGGCGAGTACGAGCGCGCAGTTCGCGTTCATGAACATTTGCTGTCTCGCG
>JBIIJK010000137.1:0-2807 GCA_044233865.1 Limnohabitans sp. | reverse complement strand
TCCGGACAAAGTGGTGACATTCGCGAACCCGCCTGGGGTCCTTACCGATAATTTTTAATTTGGAGTTTTTTCATGATCAAACGTAGTCTTTGGATTTTGGCATTGACGGCAGCCTTGGCGGCCTGCTCATCGGGCGTTAAATTGAACGAGGTGCCTGTTGAAGACAAAAACGCTTCTGCTGCTGCAAACGCTTCAGCCGATGCCGCACAAAGTAGCGTCGCTGCCGTTGTGGGTGGTAAAGCCGGTACACAAGGCGTTGCACCTGCTGGCGTGAACGTGGTGTATTTTGACTACGACAGTTTTGCATTGAAACCAGAAGCGCGTGCGGTTTTGGAGCGCAATGCAGCACATCTGCAAGCTAACAAACAATTCAAAGTGCAACTTGAAGGGCACACTGACGATCGTGGCGGTCGTGAATACAACTTGGCCCTCGGTCAAAAGCGTGCTGAAACGGTTCGCCGCGCACTGACCTTGTTGGGTGTGAGCGATGCACAAGTTGAGGCAGTTAGTTTTGGCAAAGAAAAGCCCGCTGCATCAGGTGCAGATGACGCTGCATATGCCAAAAATCGCCGTGTTGAAATCAAATACTGATTGAACCTGCCTTATGCGATCCAGGGCTTATTTATCCAGTTTTCAGTTCGGTTTGGCATGCCTGTTGTCAAGCTTTAGTCTGCTTGCCAATGCCGCCTTGTTTGGAGATGATGAAGCCCGCCGCGCCATTCTTGATTTGCGACAGCGTCTTGAAACAGCACAGCAAAATTTGAAGTCTCAAACAGCTGAAATTGTGAAGTCTCAAGCGGCTGACAATGCCAACTTAAGGGGCAGTTTGCTTGAGTTGCAAAATCAAATTGAAGGCTTGAAATCTGAACAATCAAGGCTTCGTGGCACCTTAGAAAATTTGTTGCGTGAGCTCACTGACATTCAGCTGAAACAAAAGGACATTCTTCAAAGTGTCGACACAAGGTTGAACAGGTTTGAACCTGTCAAAGTTGTTTTAGACGGTCAGGAGTTTCAAGCTGACCCTGCAGAGAAGAAGCAGTTTGAAAACGCGCTTGCGGTCTTTCGAACTGGTGATTTTGCGGCTGCGCAAAGTAGCTTATTGGGTTTTCTGCTAAGTCATCCCAGCAGCGGTTATGTATCTTCTGCTCTGTTTTGGTTAGGCAATGCACAGTACGCTACCAAAGATTACAAAGAGTCGATGCTCAATTTTCGAAAGCTCTTGAACATTGCGCCACTTCACACGCGTGCCCCAGACGCCATGCTGGCCATTTCGAACTGCTTGATCGAGCTCAAGGACCTGAAGGCCGCCAGAAAAGCCATGGAAGATTTGATCAAATTGCATCCCAACAGCGATGCAGCACAAACGGCCAAAGACCGACTCAGTCGCTTTAAATAATTCGGTATGACTGAATCTCAACTCACCGATTTGCAGTGGTTGGTCTTGAGTTCTACGGCTGTAGTCTCTGTGTTCTTGGGTGTTCTTTTTCACCGTTCACATTTTTGTACCATGGGCGCAGTCAGCGATGCGGTCATCATGGAAAACTTTGACCGCTTGCGTCAGTGGGCCCTTGCCTTGGCTGTTGCCATTTTTGGATTTGGCGGCATGGCTTATGCAGGCCTCATTAACCCCCTTCAATCAATCTATGCTACCAAGGACTTGTTGTGGCTCTCTTCCTTGCTGGGTGGCTTGTTGTTCGGCTGGGGCATGGTATGGGCTTCTGGTTGTGGGTCAAAGACGCTGGTTCGTTTAGGTGCTGGTAACTTGAAAGCGCTCTGGGTGTTGCTGGTCATGGGCGTTGTTGCGCTTTCTGCCATGAGGGGTGTCTTGGCCGTTGGACGGGTGCAATACATTGATGCCGTGAAAATACAAATGCCGCAGGGCCTTTTTGCGGGCGAATGGTTGAGCAATCATCTGAATCTCTCGCTGCATGTTGGTATGTTGGTCGCGGCTTGTTCAGTCTCTTTGCTATTGCTTGTGTGGGTCTTGAAAGATCGAAATTTCCTAACGCTTCACAACGTGATGACAGGTATTTTGGTCGGCCTCGTGATTTGTGGGGTCTGGTGGATTTCTGGTGTTTTGGGTCACGGCTTGGAACACCCCGAAACGCTGGAGGAATTTTTTCTCGCCACTTCGAGTCGCAAAATGGAAGCCCTCAGCTTCACGGGCCCAGTGGCCTTGGCTTTAGACGCGGTGATGTACTTCAGCGATGGCACCAAGCGCTTGACCATCGGTTTGGTCAGCGTGATGGGTGTTTGTGCTGGCTCGTTCATCAGTGCCTGGTTTCAAGGGACCCTGAAGCTAGAAGGCTTTACCAATGCAGCCGACATGCGCCGTCATCTTGTGGGCGCCAGCTTCATGGGAATAGGGGCCGTGCTTGCCATGGGCTGCTCTATTGGACAGGGCTTAAGCGGCCTCTCAACCCTCAGCTTCAACAGCTTGATAGCAAGCTTGGCCATCGTGGCTGGTGCCTACGCGGCCTTGCAATACGATTTGCGTCAAGCTTGAATCAGCGTTGGCGTTTTTAAAATCACGTCGTGACGCAAACAAACATTTCCAGTCGAAGGTTTGGTGGCATGGCCAGACTTTATGGCCTAACCGGTGCCGATCAAATTGCACGTTCACACGTGTTGATTGTGGGCATTGGTGGTGTAGGTTCTTGGATCGCTGAAGCATTGGCCAGAAGTGGCGTTGGCGAGATGACTTTGGTCGATATGGACCACATTGCCGAATCCAATATCAATCGCCAAATTCATGCTTTAGAAAGCACACTGGGACAGGCCAAAGTGTTGGCCATGAAAGAAAGAAT
>JBIIJK010000015.1:0-39015 GCA_044233865.1 Limnohabitans sp. | reverse complement strand
TTCAAGGCCACTGTCATTTTTCAAGATGATTACTTGGTGGTGGCAGACAAGCCTCACTTTATGCCAGTCACACCCGGTGGCCGCTATGTTCAGCAAAGCTTGTTGGTGCAACTGAAGCAGGAATTGAATTTGCCAGAACTATCGCCAGTGCACCGAATCGACCGCGAAACTGCGGGATTGGTGGTGTTCAGTGTGCGCGCACAGGATCGAAATGCTTATCAAGAGTTGTTCAAGTTGCGGCAAGTTGAGAAAACTTATGTAGCCATTGCAGGGGCGCCGGAAACATCCCATTTAAATCTGCAGTTTCCACTCGTCCATCGAAGCAAGATGAAGGAAGACTCTCAGTTTTTTAGGATGCGTGAAGTTGCCAATCATGCGCAGTTAGACTCTTCAGAATTTAACAGCGAAACTTGGATTGATTGTGTGGAGAAGTTTGTTGTCGACACTGGCTCGGCCAATCAAAACGAAACTCAATTAATTTCTCTTGCCAGATATCTTTTGAAACCATTGACAGGACAACGACATCAATTGCGCGTACACATGAATTCCTTAGGACTGCCATTGATAAACGATCAGTTTTATCCGAAGGTGTTGAAGCAGGCCAATGATCTCGGCGAATTCAGTGCCCCTTTGCAGCTGTTAGCCAAAACAATAGCGTTCAAAGATCCTTTTACCGGCTCATCGAGAAGCTTTGCAAGCTCTAAGCAATTGAATGCCTAAAGATCAAACTTACAAACGCTCAGCCACCCAAGCCCGCACACTCTCCAAGGCCGCATCCAGATGGGTGGCATCTGTACCACCGGCCATGGCCATATCCGGCTTACCGCCGCCTTTGCCGCCCACTTGCTGAGCCACAAAGTTAACCAACTCACCCGCCTTCACTTTGCCTATGGTGTCTGAGGTTACACCCGCAGCCAATTGAACCTTGTCACCCTCCACCGCAGCTAACACAATGACAGCGGTTTTCAGTTTGTCTTTCAACTTGTCCATGGTGTCGCGCAATGTTTTGGCATCAGCGCCGGGCAATAATGCAGACAACACTTTGACACCCTTCACCTCTGCTGCTTGCGTCATAAGTTCATCACCTTGTGAAGAAGCCAATTTGCCTTTGAGCGCAGCCATTTCTTTTTCCAAAGATTTCACTTGGTCCAAGACTTGTGCAATGCGACTGTTCAATTCGGCAGGCGATGCTTTCAGACTGCCAGCAGCTTTAGACACAGTGGCTTCCAAAGACTGCAAATAAGCCAAGGCATTGCCACCCGTCACAGCTTCAATGCGCCGCACGCCAGCGGCCACGCCGCTTTCAGCCACCACTTTGAACAAACCAATGTCGCCCGTTCGGTGCACGTGAACACCACCGCACAGCTCTCTGCTTGAGCCGATGTCAAGCACGCGAACAGTCTCGCCATACTTCTCGCCAAACAACATCATGGCGCCAGTTTTTTGAGCAGACTCAATGTCCATCACGCGTGCTTGCGTTGCCGGGTTGGCCCAAATTTCTTCGTTCACTTTGGCTTCAATGGCCAGAATTTGTACGTCTGTCACTGGGGCGTTGTGTGCAAAGTCAAAGCGCGTGCGCTCTGCATTCACCAAAGATCCTTTTTGCTGCACATGGTCGCCCAACACTTCACGCAAGGCTTTGTGCATCAAGTGGGTGGCAGAGTGATTGCGCACAGTAGCTGCACGCAAGTCGGTATTGACCTGCGCTTGAACGGCATCGCCCACTTTCAGACTGCCTTCTAGCAACATGCCGTGATGACCAAACACATCTGCTTTGATTTTCAAAGTGTCTTCCACTTCAAATTTGGCACCAGCCGTTTGCAACAAACCTTGATCACCCACTTGACCGCCAGACTCTGCGTAAAAAGGTGTGGTGTCCAAAACCACCACACCGCTTTGACCTGCTTTGAGTTCTGAAGCAGGGACGCCATCGACATACAGCGCCAGCACTTTGGCATTGGCTTGCAAGTCGTCGTAACCCACGAAGTTATTGCCTGCCCCGGTGTATTCCAAGGCGCGGTCCATTTTGAATTTACCAGCCGCACGGGCTTGAGCCTTTTGTCGCTCCATAGCCGCTGTAAAGCCAGCCTCGTCGACACTTAAATCGCGCTCGCGGCAAACGTCGGCCGACAAGTCCAAGGGAAAACCGTAGGTATCGTGTAATTTAAACGCCACTTCGCCTGGCAACACTTTGGCGCCGCCTTCAAGCGCTGCATCCAAGATTTGCATACCCACTTCAAGCGTTTCATAGAAGCGCTCTTCTTCGGCTTTCAAAATATCGGTAATGCGCTTTTCTTGAGACGCCAAACTGGGATAGGCTTCACCCATCAACTTGACCAAGTCAGGCATTAACTTGTGAAAGAACGGTGTCTTTTGGCCCAGCTTGTAACCGTGGCGAATGGCACGGCGCACAATGCGTCGCTGAACATAACCGCGACCTTCATTGCTGGGCACCACGCCATCGCTGACCAAGAACGCAGTAGCGCGAATGTGATCTGCAATGACGCGCAAAGATTTGTTTTGCAAATCGGCACAGCCAGTTTCTCTCGCCGCTGCTCTGATCAATGCATCAAAAATATCGATTTCATAGTTGCTGTGAACGTGCTGCAAAATGGCAGCCAAACGCTCGAGGCCCATGCCCGTGTCAACGCAAGGCGCAGGCAAATTCTTCACGCTGCCATCAGGCTGCATGTCAAACTGCATGAACACGTTGTTCCAAATTTCAATGTAACGGTCGCCGTCTTGCTCGGGGCTGCCAGGCGGGCCGCCCGCAATTTCAGGGCCGTGGTCGTAGAAGATTTCGGAGCAAGGGCCGCAAGGACCGGTGTCGGCCATCATCCAGAAATTGTCGGACATGTAGCGTCCGCCTTTGTTGTCGCCAATACGCACGACGCGCTCGGGCGGGAGTCCAATTTCTTTCGTCCAAATGTCGTAGGCCTCGTCATCTTCTATGTAGACCGTGGCCCATAACTTTTCAGCTGGTAATTTGTAAACTTGGGTCAGCAATTCAAAGGCCCATTTCAAACTGTCTCGTTTGAAATAATCACCAAAGCTCCAATTGCCCAACATTTCAAAGAAGGTATGGTGTCGCGCGGTGTAACCCACGTTTTCCAAATCGTTGTGCTTACCGCCCGCACGAAGGCAGGCTTGAACCGACGTTGCACGCACATAACTTCTTTTGTCTTCGCCCAGAAACACGTCCTTGAACTGGACCATGCCAGAGTTGGTGAACATCAAAGTGGGGTCGTTGCCAGGCACCAATGGGCTGGACGCCACCACGGTATGACCTTTGGACGCAAAAAAGTCGAGGAATGTTTTGCGAATATCGGCAACAGAAATAACAGGTGTGCTCATGACAGGGGTATCTTAAATAAAGCCGAACTGGGCTCAACTTTCCATTATAAGATTGCAAGTACAGCTTCCAAGCCTTTACAAATACCCCTAGGAGACCCCATGGACATGAAAACTTCCCCTTTGGCCTTGCTCAAAGACCCCTCACTCCTCAAAACAGACGCCTTGATCAACGGCCAATGGGTCAAAGGCAGCAACCGTTTTGACATCCATGACCCCGCTACAGGCGCAAAACTGGCCGATGTGGCCAACTTGGGAGCCGCCGAAGCCGAACAGGCCATTTCTGCAGCCAATGCCGCCCTTCCGACTTGGCGTGGCAAAACCAGCAAAGAGCGCAGCGTTTTGCTGCGCAAATGGTATGACCTTCTCATGGCCAATGTCGAAGATCTAGGTCGCATCATGACCGCCGAGCAAGGCAAACCCTTGGCTGAAGCCAAAGGCGAAGTAATGTACGGCGCCAGCTTTGTTGAGTGGTATGCCGAAGAAGCCAAGCGCGTCAATGGCGAAACATTGCCCCAATTTGACAACACGCGCCGTCTGATTGTGATCAAGCAACCCATCGGTGTCTGCGCTGCCATCACCCCCTGGAACTTCCCGTTGGCCATGATCACCCGCAAAGTGGCGCCAGCGTTAGCGGCAGGTTGCACCGTGGTTATCAAGCCCGCCGAGCTGACACCCTTAACAGCTTTGGCCGCAGGCGAGTTGGCTATTCGAGCAGGTATTCCAGCGGGTGTCATCAATTTGCTCACCGCCGATTCAGACAACAGCATTGCCGCAGGCAAAGTGTTCTGTTCAAGCGATATTGTTCGTCACATTAGCTTCACGGGTAGCACCGAAGTAGGCCGAATTTTGATGGCGCAATCGGCGCCCACCGTGAAAAAACTGTCACTTGAATTGGGTGGCAACGCGCCCTTCATTGTGTTTGACGATGCCGACATCGACAGCGCCGTAGAAGGCGCCATGGCCAGCAAGTACCGAAATGCAGGTCAAACGTGCGTGTGCGCCAACCGCATTTATGTTCAAGAGTCGGTGTACGACGCATTTGTGCAAAAGTTTGCCGCCAAAGTAAAAGCCCTGAAAGTGGGCAATGGCTTTGAAGAAGGCGTGGTCCAAGGCCCGCTCATTGAACCGGCCGCATTGGCAAAAGTCACACGCCACGTGGAAGACGCCAAAGCCAAAGGGGGTGTGGTGTTGGCAGGTGGCAAAGCATTGAACGGCCAGTTCTTCGAACCTACCGTCATTGGCAACGCCACCTCAGACATGTTGTGTGCGCGTGAGGAAACCTTTGGTCCTTTCGCACCTGTCTTCAAATTCAAAACCGAACAAGAAGCCATCGATGCTGCCAACAACACAGAGTTTGGTTTGGCAAGCTATTTCTACAGCCGCGATGTAGGCCGAATTTTCCGAGTTAGCGAAGCTTTGGAATACGGCATGGTGGGTATCAATGTGGGTGTCATTGCCACCGAGCACGTGCCCTTTGGTGGCGTGAAGCAATCGGGCTTAGGCCGCGAAGGCTCACACCACGGCATGGAAGAGTACCTCGAGATGAAGTACTTGTGCATGGGCGATATTTTGAAATAAACCAAACTCACTCACCAACTGGGGAAAAGCATGAAGATCGGCATTGCAGGCATTGGAAAAATGGGTCACGCAATTGGCACACGCCTTTTGGGGCTGGGGCATTCGGTCAGTGTTTGGAACCGCACAGCCGATAAAACAACAGGCTTGGTCAATGCCGGCGCGCATTTAGCGGCAACACCCAAGATGCTGGCCGAGTCGGTTGATGTGGTGCTCACACTGCTCACCAACGAAGCTGCCTTAGACGACGTGTATTCTGGTCCTGATGGTTTGTTCTCTGGCGACGTTCGCCAAAAGATCTTCATTGACATGAGCACCGTCAAGCCAGCCAAACCCAAAGAAATGGCTTTGCGGGCCAATGCGGTTGGCGCTGTCTACCTGGAGTGCCCTGTAGGCGGTAGTGTTGGCCCTGCCAAAGAAGGCAAGTTGCTTGGCTTTGTGGGCGGCCACCCTGCTGATGTCGAAAAAATCAAACCCCTGCTCGATCAGCTTTGTAAACGTGTTGAGCAAGTTGGCTCACATGGCGCAGGCTCTACCGTGAAGCTGGCAGTCAATTTACCTCTCATGGTTTACTGGCAAACGCTTGGCGAATCTTTGTCTTTGGTAGAACCATTGGGCATTGATCCGGGCCGCATGATTGATATTTTGTCCGACAGCTCAGGTGGCCCCAACATGCTCAAGGTGAGGGGTGCCATGATTGCTCAAACACTCCAACAAAAGAAAAGTGAACAAGTGACCGTGAGTGTTTCAACCATGCGCAAAGACATGCGCGCTATGCTTGATCAAGCTGAGGCCACTCAAAGGCAGCTGCCACTGACAGCCTTGGCCTTAGCTCAATTCAATGCCGCCGCGCAAACCGGGCTGGATGAAAAAGACTGCACAGAGTTACCGGTTTGGTGGCTTGCAAAAGGCAGCCACCCAACCCCATAACTGAGCTAAGGTCAGTCGAGCTTCATCTCACGGATGATGCCTCTGAACTGATCCATCTGCTTGCGCAACATGGCATCTTGCGCAGCAGGTGTAGAGCCTACGCCTTCAGCACCCAGCTCAGTCAAACGTTTCACCACATCAGGGTGTCTCACGGCCGCAATCACTTCTTTGTTCAAGCGATCGATGATGTCTTTGGGTGTTTTGGCGGGTGCAAACACACCGTTCCAGCCTTCCAACTCCAAGTTTGGATAGCCCAACTCTTTGACAGTAGGCACATCAGGCAAACCAGGAATACGCTTTGAAGCCGTTGTGGCCAAGGCTTTCAAGGTACCGGCTTTCACTTCTGCCAAGGATGAAGACAACTGATCACCGCCCACTTGAAGTCGGCCTGCCAACAACTCTTGCTTCAAGGGCGCAGCACCTTTGAATGGAATGTGCTCCATGCTAATGCCGGCTTCTTTCTTGTAGGCTTCGCCCAAGACGTGCATGGTGGAGCCTGGGCCCGTAGAGCCGTAGTTGTATTGCAAAGACTTGTTGCTTTTCAAAAGGTTGGCAAGTTCTTTGAGGTCTTTGGCTGGCACTGATGGGCTGGAAGTCCAAATGAAGGGCACATAAACCGCAATGGATACACCAGCAAAATCTGTGTCCACATTGAAAGGGGCACGATTTGCCAGCGTTTGTGCAACCGCTGCCAATGGGAAAGACAGGTTGTGCATCATGATGGTGTAACCATCGGGTGCTGCTTTGGCCATCAGGTCTGCGCCAATGTTGCCGCCAGCACCGCCCTTGTTATCAACCGTGACGGGTTGCCCCATCGAATCAGTCATCTTTTGCGCAATGATGCGGGCGACGATGTCAGTGGTACCGCCCGCTGGGAACGGCACAATCATTTTGATGGGTTTGCTGGGGTAGGCTTGCGCAATGGCACTGAGGGGAAATGCCATCGCCAGCAATATGACCGTACAAACTTGTTTCCACTTTGAAAAAATTGAACGCATTTTGTCTCCTTCTGTTTGAGGTTTATTTTTTACCCAAGCCCAAGCGTTTGGCACCTTCAATGTACAAAGCAATGCGCTCTTTCATGAAGGCGTCCATTTGATCGGTGCCAATGTTGACCAACTCAAAGCCGCTCTTGGCTGCCAGCTCTTTCATTTCAGCATCGTTGTTCAAGGCCAGCCACATGTCAGACAATTTTTTGCGGGCCTCTGGTGAGGTTGACCTTGGCACACCCACGCCGCGGTAGGCACCGTCAATCCAGTCCACGCCAAGTTCTCTGAAGGTGGGAACAGTTGGCATCAGAGGATGGCGCTTCTCCATGGCCACAGCCAAGGCGCGAACTTTGCCGCGATTGGCAATGGCAAACGGGGTGTAGGTTACGGCGCCATCAATTTGTGCGCCGACAACTGCCATGGACATATCGCCAGTGCCTTTGTAGGGCACGTAGGTGCTCTTGATGCCAAAGGCAGCGTTCAAACGCTCGTGGGCAGCGTGATTGGCAGAGTTCAAGCCCGAGCCACCCAAGTTCATTTTGCCCGGCGACTGTTTGGCCGCAGCAATGAACTCAGCGAAGTTTTTAATAGGACTGCTTTCAGGCACCACCAACACATCGGGGGTGTAATGAAACCAAAAAACGGGCGTGATGTCGGCCGTTTTGTATTGAACTTCACCTTCAATAGGCTGAAACACAATGTGCGGCAAATTGATACCCACCACATTGAGGCCATCGCCTGGCAGGTTGTTCATTTGGGCCCACATGAGACCGCCGCCTGCACCGGCTTTGTATTGAATGATGGTGTCGATGGCGCCGCATTTCTTTTTGAGCACCACTTGCTGATGTCTTGCAGACAAATCAGATTCACCGCCGGGTGGGAAGGCTTGCCAATACATGAGGTTCTTCTCAGGACACGCAGGCATGGCTTGCGCAGTTGCGTGTTGTGGCATGAGAGTTGCCAAACTAAGGCCCACTGCACTTAACCAAAATTTTGTTTTCTTTTCCATTTTGTCTCCTGCATCTCCGTAATGATGAATTTTTCTAATGCCTAAGCATTTTGCACACCGCCTCGGTCACTTGATGCGTTGTGGCCTCTCCGCCAAGGTCGCGTGTGTGCAACTTGGGGTTGGCAGTCACAGCCTCAATGGCCTGCATCAAACGCTGGGCCTGCTGATCCAAACCGATGTGTTCCAGCATCATCACACAACTCCAAAAACTGCCAATAGGGTTTGCGAGACCTTTTCCCATAATGTCGAAGGCAGAACCGTGAATGGGCTCGAACATAGAGGGGTAACGACGCTCAGGATCAATGTTGCCTGTGGGTGCAATGCCCAAGCTGCCAGCCAAGGCCGCAGCCAAATCGCTCAAGATATCAGCGTGCAAATTTGTGGCCACCAAAGTATCTAAAGTTCCAGGACGGTTCACCATGCGCGCCGTACAAGCATCCACCAATTCTTTGTCCCAATGCACATCGGGAAACTCGGCACTCACCTCTTTGGCAATCTCATCCCACATGACCATGGCATGACGCTGCGCGTTTGATTTGGTCACCACGGTGAGCAACTTGCGCGGCCTTGATTGCGCCAACTTAAAGGCATAACGCATGATACGTTGCACGCCCACGCGGGTCATCATGGAGACATCGGTGGCCACCTCTATTGGGTGGCCTTGATGCGCTCTGCCGCCAACACCCGCATACTCACCTTCGGAGTTTTCGCGAACAATGACCCAGTTGAGTTGCTCAGGTGTGCATCGCTTTAGGGGGGCATCAATGCCCGGCAAAATGCGTGTGGGTCGGACGTTGGCGTATTGATCAAAACCTTGGCAAATTTTGAGGCGCAATCCCCAGAGCGTAATGTGATCAGGAATTTTGGGGTCGCCAGCTGAACCAAACAAAATGGCATCCATGAGCCGCAGGGCATCGAGGCCATCAGCGGGCATCATGATGCCATGGTGTCGGTAGTAATCACCACCCCAATCGAATGATGTGAATTCAAAACTGAACTGGCTTTGTCCTTGGGCAAGTGCCTCAAGCACCACTTGAGAAGCAGGAATGACTTCTTGCCCAATGCCATCACCTGGGATGCATGCAATTTTGAATTGTTTCATTAGAAAATCAGGTGACAGCCCGTTTTACTTTGCAAAAACTCTTGCGTGACGCCAGGCGCCAACTCAATCACTTTCAGGCCTTCTGGCACGACATCCATGACTGCCAAATCGGTGATGATGCGATCGACCACACCCACGCCTGTCAATGGCAATGTGCACTGGTTCAAGATTTTTAAATCTTCGGTGCCATCTTTTTTCTTGGCCACATGTTCCATCAAAATAATCACGCGCTTCACGCCAGCCACCAAGTCCATGGCGCCACCCATGCCCTTGACCATCTTGCCTGGAATCATCCAGTTGGCCAGGTCACCTTTTTCGCTGACCTGCATAGCACCCAAAATAGACAAATTAATTTTGCCACCGCGAATCATGGCGAAGCTGTCATGGCTGCCAAAAATAGAGGTGCCCTTGATGGTCGTCACGGTTTGCTTGCCCGCATTGATGAGGTCGGCATCGACTTCATCTTCTGTGGGAAACGGGCCAATGCCCAACATGCCGTTTTCAGATTGCAGCCACACTTCAATGTTGTTGGGCACATGGTTGGCCACCAAGGTGGGTATGCCAATGCCCAGATTGACATAGAAGCCGTCTTGCAGTTCGTGTGCGGCACGGGCCGCCATTTGGTCTTGACTCCAGCTCATGCTTAGACTCCTGCTTTCTCAGTGATGGTGCGTTTCTCAATGCGCTTTTCAGGGTGCTTATTGAGAACCAATCGGTGAACATAAATACCGGGCAAATGAATGTGGTCAGGAATCATGTCTCCTGTTTCCACAATCTCTTCCACTTCCACAATGCACAGCTTGCCCGCCATGGCCACAGCGGGATTGAAGTTGCGAGCTGTTAGGCGGAATTGCAAGTTGCCAGATTTGTCGGCGCGCCAAGCTTTCACCAACGACACATCAGGAATCAGGGAGCGCTCCATGACATAAGTTTCACCATCAAACTCACGCAACTCTTTGCCATCGGCCACCACGGTGCCCACGCCCGTTTTGGTGAAGAATGCTGGGATGCCCGCACCGCCAGCGCGCAGCTTTTCTGCCAAGGTACCTTGAGGCGTGAATTCCAACTCAAGCTCGCCCGCCAAGAACTGGCGCTCAAACTCTTTGTTTTCCCCCACATAAGAAGAAATCATTTTTTTGATCTGGCGAGTTTCAAGCAGCTTGCCCAAGCCAAAACCATCGACACCAGCATTGTTAGAAATAGCGGTCAGATTTTTCACGCCCGAGTCGCGCAAGGCTTCAATCAAAGCTTCGGGAATACCGCAAAGGCCGAAGCCACCTACGGCTAGCAATTGGCCATCTGCCACGACGCCTTTCAGCGCCTCGGCTGCAGAAGGGAAAATCTTGTTCACAGGGCACTCCTAAGAGGGGAATTCTTAAAAGTAAGTAGTGTAATAGGTGATTAGAATCAGTTAACTGACAAGGATTGACATGAACACGCCTGCGATAGCTAGCCCCAAAACTCAGCGCTACCCCGCGCCAGAGCTGAAAGATGTACCCGAAGACATTCGTGCCAAAATTTTGGAAGTCCAGGAAAAGGCAGGTTTTGTACCGCAAGTTTTCTTGACTTTTGCCCGTCGCCCTGCTGAATGGCGCGCTTTTTTCGCCTATCACGATGCGCTCATGGTGCCAGAGTCCGTGGGACGGACGAGCAACCTGACCAAAGGCGATCGGGAAATGATTGTGACCACCACCAGTGCGGCCAACCATTGTTTGTATTGCGTGGTGGCGCATGGTGCCATTTTGCGCATTTATGAAAAAAAACCTTTGATAGCTGATCAAGTGGCCGTGAACTATCGCAAAGCCGATATTTCACCGCGTCAACGCGCCATGCTTGATTTCGCCATGAAAGTTTGTTTGCACAGCGACCAAATTGAAGAGGCAGACTTTGCGCCCTTGCATGCTCTGGGCCTGGACGATGAAGACATTTGGGACATTGCCGCCATTACGGCTTTCTTTGGCTTGTCCAACCGCATGGCCAGTTTCAGCAACATGCTGCCCAACCCAGAGTTTTATTTAATGGGCCGCGTACCCAAACAAAAGTAATTGAACCCATTCATTTGAACGAATTCAGGGTGTGACCAAGGCCCTGATGTGGTCGGGCAAAGTCACAGCTTTTTGAAGCGGGAAATCTACCCAGATGGTGGTGGCACCCCCTGCCGCATAAATGACACCCGGCTGATTTTCAAGCTCTAGGGTGCACCAGCTTTCAAAAGTGGTGCGCGCAGGGTCACTCACATACATCTTGGCCAGCACATTGCCTGGATATTCAAGTTGTTTGTAGAAATTACAAAACGCATTCACGATGACAGGCCCTTGGCCTTGTGGGTTGGGTTCACAGCCAATCGATTGAAAATAATCGATTCGCACTGTCTCTAGATACCGAAAATAAACGGTGTTGTTCACATGCCCCATTGCATCCATGTCTCCCCAGCGAATGGGAATGATCATTTCGTGAACTTTTTTCTTGATCTCAGGTATTTCAAATTTCATGTGTCTTTGTCTCTGATTTGCCGCAAGCAAATGGCGAGAATTCACCTTCTGCCCATGTTTCGATTCTGCCTGTTCCACGCTTAAAATGGGCCACGATGCCGATATTTGGCTATTCGACCCCTAACTTAATGCGAGTCTCCCCATGACACCCGAAGAGATTTTGAATACACACGGTCCCCGCGAATCGATGGAGTACGACGTGGTCGTGGTGGGCGGCGGCCCTGCAGGCTTGTCCGCAGCCATCCGCTTGAAACAGTTGGCTCTAGAAAAAGGCAATGACGTTTCTGTGGTGGTTTTAGAAAAAGGCTCAGAGCCTGGTGCACACATTTTGTCCGGCGCCATCATGGACCCCATCGCTTTGACAGAACTCTTTCCAAAATGGAAAGAAATGGGTGCACCTCTGAATCAACCCGTCACAGAAGATATTTTCTTGATGACCACCGAAACGGGCGCTACACGCGTGCCCAATTTCACCTTGCCACCTTGCTTTCACAACGATGGCAACTACATCATCAGCTTGGGAAATTTCACGCGCTGGCTAGGCGAGCAAGCTGAGGCTTTAGGAGTTGAAATTTTTCCTGGCTTTACAGCCGCCGAAGTTTTGTACAACGACAATGGCGCCGTCAAAGGCGTGGCGACCGGCAACATGGGCGTTGGCAAAGATGGCGAGCCCACCGAAAACTTCCAATTGGGCATGGAACTGCACGCCAAGTACACTATTTTTGCAGAAGGTGCACGTGGCCATTTGGGCAAGCAAGTTATCTCTCGCTTCAAGCTTGACGCAGGCAAAGATCCTCAAAGCTACGGCATTGGCATCAAAGAATTGTGGGAAATCGACCCTGCCCGTCACAAATCCGGCTTGGCTTTGCACAGCGCAGGCTGGCCGTTGGATGAAAAAACCTACGGCGGCTCCTTCCTGTACCACATGGAAGACAACAAAGTGGTCGTTGGTTTTGTAGTGGGCTTGGATTACACCAACCCTTGGCTCAGCCCTTTTGAAGAATTCCAACGCTTCAAGACACACCCCAATATTCGCTGGTACTTTGAGGGCGACGAAGCCAAAGGCATTGCACCAGCCAAGCGCATTTCCTACGGTGCACGTGCCATTACGGCTGGCGGCCTTTTGTCATTGCCCAAAACAGTGTTCCCTGGCGGCGCCCTCATTGGTTGCGAAGCTGGCTACCTCAATGCCAGTCGTATCAAGGGCAGCCATGCGGCCATTAAAACGGGCATGTTGGCGGCTGAAGCTGCTTACGACGCACTGCAAGCGGGTCGTCAACACGACGAACTCAGCGCTTATCCCGCGGCTTTCGAAAACAGCTGGTTGCACGCCGAGTTGAACAAAGCCCGCAACTTCAAGCAATGGTTTAAAAAGGGCCGCACTGTGGGCACCCTCATGACTGGCGTAGAGCAGTTCTTGCTGCGCGGCCACGTGCCATGGACCATTCGCCGTACTGCGGCCGACCACACCTATTTAAAGCCCGCGGCTGAGTGCAAGCCCATTGAGTATCCAAAGCCCGATGGAAAACTCACTTTTGACCGCTTGTCCAGTGTGTTCATCAGCAACACCAACCACGAAGAAAACCAGCCGGCTCACCTCACCTTGAAGGATGCCAGCGTGCCTGTGGGCATCAACTTGGCCAAGTTTGCTGGGCCAGAGGCGCGTTATTGCCCTGCCGGTGTTTATGAGTATGTGAAAAACGAAGACCAATCCGATCGACTGCAAATCAATGCACAAAATTGTGTGCATTGCAAAACCTGCGACATCAAAGACCCCACGCAAAACATCGTCTGGGTTACGCCAGAGGGTGGCGGGGGTCCAAATTACTCAGGCATGTAAAAACTGTCTTACGGCCTTAAAGACCTGTTTATAATTTAACGGTCAGGAGAGCGTGGCTTCTTTTTCAAAGGGCCGCCACCGAAGGCGCAGGAAGCTGAAATGTTTCTGAACGCTCAGGTACCAAGGACTGACAAACGTTCGTGGTTTGGCCATGAACGCTTCCTCACTGGAGAGAGAGGGCGGGCCATCTGGTCGAACCCTCCACCGAAGGCGCAACCCGCAGTGATTCCTTCTGTTTGAAAGGCTCACCCGGCGAATCGCTCAGGTAAAGCGGACAGCGAGGGCAACCCATGATTTCGGTCATGGTTTTACATTGCCCTTGGAGAAATCATTTGTCTGCTGACACCTCTGCTTTGCTCAATACCCCTCTTAATGCGCTGCATCTTGAATTGGGCGCGCGCATGGTGCCCTTCGCAGGCTACAGCATGCCGGTTCAATACCCCATGGGTTTGATGGCTGAACACATCCATACGCGCGCTGAGGCTGGCTTGTTTGATGTTTCGCACATGGGGCAACTGCGATTGGTGGGCACCGATGCTGCATCAGCTTTTGAATCCCTGATGCCTGTTGATGTCATCGACTTGCCAGTTGGAAAACAGCGCTACGGTTTGCTGCTAACGGATGAAGGCAACATCATTGACGACTTGATGTTTGTCAACCGCGGTACAGACATTTTTGTCATTGTGAATGGCGCTTGCAAAGTGAACGACATTGCACACATACAAGGGCGCATTGGCGCTAAATGCCAAGTCATTCCCATGCCTGAACGGGCACTCTTGGCTTTGCAAGGGCCCAAGGCCGTTGATACTTTATCGCGCATGGTGTCTGGGGTCGAAAAATTGGTCTTCATGACGGGCGCATCATTTAATTGGCAAGGTGCTGATTTGTTCATCACGCGCTCTGGCTACACCGGAGAAGATGGCTTTGAAATTTCTGTGCACAACGATCATGCAGATTTATTTGCGCGTGCGTTGTTAGCTCAAGCAGAAGTCAAGCCAATTGGTTTAGGTGCACGCAACTCTTTGCGACTTGAAGCTGGCTTGTGTCTGTATGGCAACGACATTGACACCAGCATCACCCCCATTGAAGCGGGTCTTAATTGGGCCATTCAAAAAGTTCGCCGCACAGGTGGTGCGCGCGCAGGTGGTTTTCCAGGTGCTGACATTGTGTTGGGCCAATTGGATGGCGGCCGAACCCTCATCCGCAAACGCGTTGGCCTGATTGCACAAGAGCGCGTTCCGGTGCGCGAGCATGTGGAATTGCAGAACATGCAGGGCGTCAAAATTGGTGAAGTGACCAGCGGCTTGTTAGGACCTACTGCCAATGTGCCTGTGGCCATGGGCTATGTGGACTTGGCAAGTGCTGGCTTAGGAACTGTTGTGAACGCCATCGTGCGCGGTAAGGCTGTGCCAATGACCGTGAGTGCCATGCCGTTTGTGCCCAATCGATATTACCGCGGCTGAAACACGAAGATTTTAAAAACAAGGAGAGAAAAATGAGTTTGAAATACACGGAAGAGCATGAGTGGATTTTGGTCAACGGCGATGTGGCCACGGTGGGCATCACGCACCATGCGCAAGATGCGTTGGGTGATGTGGTGTTTGTTGAACTGCCTGAAGTGGGAAGCAGTTTTGAACAAAAGGCTGTGGCGGGTGTGGTGGAGTCTGTGAAGGCTGCTGCCGATGTTTACATGCCGATCAGTGGCGAAATTACGGAAGTGAATGAAGCATTGCGAGCAGATCCCGCTTTGGCTAATACCGACCCTATGGGTGCTGGTTGGTTCTTCAAGGTCAAGCTGTCTGATGCATCGCAAGTGGATGCTTTGCTGGACGAAACAGCTTACTCAGCGTTTGCAGCGTCTCATTGAAATTTGTTTGAAGTTTTTTGCTTTTTAATTTTTTGATCAAACTTTGAGTCTGGAATTCAAACCATGCTGATGTCCTCTGCAGCCCCCTTAACCCAACTCGAAAACGAGAGTGAGTTCATTGCACGCCACATTGGCATCAGTGAAGCGGATGAAAAACACATGTTGTCGGTCATCGGCGAGGCTTCACGCCGCGCGCTCATTGACAGCATCGTGCCCGCCTCCATTGCACGCAGTCAGGCCATGAAGTTGCCTGCGCCCGTGACAGAGGCCGGAGCGTTGGCTGAGCTCAAAGCCATGGCGCAGCAAAACAAAATACTCAAAAGCTTCATTGGCCAAGGTTATTACGGCACTCACACACCCGGCGTGATTTTGCGCAACATCTTGGAAAACCCCGCTTGGTACACCGCCTACACACCTTACCAAGCTGAAATCAGTCAAGGCCGAATGGAAGCCTTGGTCAATTTCCAAACCATGATTTGCGATTTGACGGCCATGCCCATTGCCAACGCTTCCATGTTGGACGAAGCTACTGCTGCTGCCGAGGCCATGACCTTGGCCAAGCGTTCGGTTAAATCAAAAAGCAACAACATCATTGTGGCCAGTGACTGCCATCCGCAAACCATTGAAGTTATTCAAACGCGTGCAGCACCTTTGGGATTGAAAGTTTTGGTGGGTTTTGACGCCGAGCTCATGCAGCAGCACGACTACTTTGCAGTGGTGGCGCAGTACCCTTCCACCTCGGGCATGACGCACAATTTGAAAGACGTCATTGCACAAGTCCATGCTGCTCAAGCCGCTTTCATTGTGGCCGCCGATTTGCTGGCATTGACACTGCTCACGCCACCCGGTGAAATCGACGCCGACATTGTGGTGGGCACCACTCAGCGCCTCGGTATGCCCATGGGCGCCGGTGGCCCACACGCCGCTTACCTGGCCTGCCGCGATGAATACAAGCGCTCTATGCCAGGCCGTTTGGTGGGCGTCAGTGTAGACGTGCATGGCAACCCTGCCTATCGCTTGGCTTTGCAAACACGAGAGCAACACATTCGCCGCGAAAAAGCCACCTCCAACATCTGCACGGCGCAAGTTTTACCCGCGGTGGTCGCCAGCATGTACACGGTCTATCACGGCCCTGAAGGTTTGAAGCGCATTGCCCAACGCGTGGCCAGCTTCACCGCCATCTTGGCTGAAGGCTTGGAACAACTCGGTTGCAAACTGGCACACAAATCGGCCTTTGACACTTTGCAAATTAACACCGGTGAACGCACCCATGCCATCCTACAAAAAGCCGTGCTCAAAGGTTTGAACCTGCGCAAATTAAGCGCCGACAGCATAGGCGTGTCTTTGGACGAAACCACATCACGCGATGATATCGAAGCACTCTGGTCTAGCTTTGCAGAAGGCGGCCAAGCCTTGCCCGACTGGACGCCTTTTGAAAAAGGTCGTGACACCCTCATTCCAACTGGCCTGCGCCGCACCAGCACCTTTCTCACCCACCCCGTGTTCAACCGGTACCATTCCGAAACCGGCATGCTGCGTTACATCCGCCAATTGAGCGACAAAGATTTGGCGCTCGACAGAAGCATGATTCCGTTGGGTTCTTGCACCATGAAGCTAAACGCCACCAGCGAGATGATTCCCATTACCTGGCCTGAGTTTGCCAACATGCACCCCTTTGCACCCGCTGACCAACTCAAGGGCTACGCCTTGCTTGACGAGCAACTGCGCGAGTGGCTGTGCCAAGCCACCGGCTATGCAGGCATCAGCTTGCAACCCAACGCGGGCTCACAAGGTGAATACGCAGGTCTCTTGGTCATCAAGGCTTTTCACGAGGCCAAGGGCCAAGGCCATCGCAACATTTGCATCATTCCATCTAGCGCACATGGCACCAACCCTGCCAGCGCGCAAATGGTGGGCATGCAAGTGGTGGTCACCGCCTGCGATGCGCAAGGCAACGTCGACATGATCGATTTGAAGGCCAAGTGTGAAGAGCACAGCGCCAACTTGGCTGCAGCCATGATCACCTACCCCAGCACCCATGGCGTGTTTGAAACGCAGGTCAAAGCCTTGTGCGAATTGGTTCATCAGCATGGCGGTCGTGTGTATGTAGACGGTGCCAACATGAATGCTTTGGTGGGCGTTGCAGCCCCCGGTGAATTTGGCGGCGATGTCAGCCACCTTAATTTGCACAAAACTTTTTGCATCCCCCATGGCGGTGGCGGCCCAGGTGTAGGCCCTGTTTGTGTGGTGGAAGACCTGGTGCCTTTCTTGCCAGGCCACGCCACAGGCGGCTTGAAGGTAAATGGTGTGGGCGCCGTGTCAGCCGCCCCTTTGGGCAATGCAGCCGTATTGCCCATCAGCTGGATGTATTGCCGCATGATGGGTGCCGAAGGGCTGAAGCACGCCACCGAAGCGGCTATTTTGGCAGCCAACTACATCAGCCATCGCTTGGCAAATCATTACCCCACGCTTTACGCGAGCGCAGCAGAAAATGGCAAAGCCGGTCATGTTGCCCATGAGTGCATTTTGGATTTGCGTGGTTTGAAAGAAACCAGCGGCGTCATGGCCGAAGACGTGGCCAAGCGTTTGATGGACTACGGCTTCCACGCACCGACCCTGTCTTTTCCCGTGGTCAACACCCTCATGGTGGAGCCTACTGAAAGCGAAACCCTTGAGGAGATCGACCGATTCATCGATGCCATGATTGCCATCCGCGAAGAGGTGCGCCTCATTGAAAACGGGGTTTGGCCACAAGACAACAACCCCCTCAAGCATGCACCACACACTGCCGCCAGTTTGATGGCCGCAGATTGGAATCGTCCTTACTCACGTGAAGTGGGCGCCGCGCAAGCGGGTCGCCCCTTAAGCAGCGTCAAATATTGGCCACAAGTGGGCCGCGTTGACAATGTGTACGGCGACCGCAACCTGTTCTGCAGCTGCGTACCCATGAGCGACTACGCCTCATGAGCGCTTTGCAAATCAAGCGCGTCGATTATTTGGATGCGCAAGATGCGCAGGCTTTGGTCCTCTTGTTAGACGCCTACGCCCAAGACCCGATGGGTGGTGGTGAGGCCCTGAATCCAGAAAATGCAGCTCGCTTGTGCAGCGACATGGCCTGCATTGCAGGCGCTGCCAGTTTCATTGCATGGCTAGAAAGCAAACCCATTGGCCTGATCAACTGCTTTGAAGGCTACTCAACCTTCAAGGCCAAGCCCCTGCTCAATGTGCACGACATTGCCGTTTTGTCAGGTCATCGGGGACAAGGCGTTGGGCAAGCCCTGCTTAAAGCGGCAGAAGAGTACGCTCGTGCGCGGGGATGCTGCAAGCTCACACTCGAGGTGCTCAGTGGCAACGCTCAGGCCTTGTCCAGCTACAAACGCTTTGGATTTAGCCAATACGAACTCGCCGCTGCAGCGGGACAAGCGCAATTCATGCAAAAGTGGCTGTAAAGTCACGGGTTGAATGAAACCCAATCCGATTCGAGTCTTAAGCGTCATCCCGCCGATGACGCAACTCAACACCCCCTACCCGTCTACGGCCTACCTGACGGGCTTTTTGCGTTCGCGTGGTGTCGCTGCTGTTCAAGAAGATTTGGCACTCAAACTCGTCTTAAGTTTGTTCACAGCGCAAGGTTTAGAAGAAGTCAAGTCACGAGCACTGTTATTGCCGGAAGCTAAGCGCAGCGCCACTGTCAATTTCTTTCTCGATTTCTTTGCGCGCTACGTTCACACCATTGAACCTACCATTGCTTTTTTACAAGGCAAGGACAGTACGCTGAGCCATCGCATTGCAGGCCGCGGTTTTTTACCAGAAGGTCCGCGCTTTGCAGCGTTAGATGCCTATGACGACAGTGAATCGGGCGACCCACTTTCGTGGGCTTTTGGTGCTTTAGGCCAACAAGATCGTGCGCGCCACTTAGCCACTTTGTATTTGAACGATTTGGCCGATGTGCTGCGCGATGCTGTCGACTCAAGGTTTGAGTTTGTGCGCTATGGCGAATCACTGGCGGGCAGTCAAGCCACCTTTGAGCCTCTAGCGGAGGCTCTCGCTGCGCCACTCACCTTGATGGATGAAAAGCTCAAAGCCCTGACGCTTGAAGCCATTGAAAAGCACCAGCCCACTTTGGTTCTGCTCTCCGTGCCCTTCCCCGGCGCAGTTTATGCCGCCTTCAGAATTGCTCAGTGCCTCAAAAAATACCATCCGAAAATTCAGATTGCGCTGGGCGGCGGATTTGTGAACACCGAGCTGCGCGAGCTGACCGAACCACGCGTCTTCGATTACGTTGACTTCGTCACTCTCGATTCAGGCGAGCGCCCGCTGCTGGCTTTGTTAGAGTATTTAGAGGGCAAACGATCAGCATCTCGTTTGGTCAGAACCTTCATTCGCAAATCAGCCGATGAACCTGTCAGTGCTGATGCTTCAAAAAATACCCAGCGCGTTCAATTGATCAATTGGTCAGAGCCCGATGTACCGTTTGAAGAAGTAGGGACGGCCACATGGGATGGCCTGCCCTTGCAAGACTATTTGTCATTGCTAGACATGCTCAACCCCATGCACCGACTGTGGAGTGATGGCCGTTGGAACAAGCTTACCGTAGCGCATGGGTGTTATTGGAAAAAATGCAGTTTCTGCGATGTGAGCCTTGACTACATTTCTCGATACGAGACTGCTTCGGCGTCTTTGCTGGTCGACCGCATTGAACAGATTGTGAAAGAAACTGGGCAGACTGGTTTCCATTTTGTGGATGAAGCTGCACCGCCCAAAGCTCTCAAAGCGTTGGCTGAAGAGCTCATTCGCCGAAACGTCCACATCTCGTGGTGGGGCAATATTCGGTTTGAAAAAACCTTCACGCCAGAATTGGCAGAGTTGCTGGCCGAGAGTGGTTGCATTGCCATGTCGGGTGGGCTTGAAGTGGCCTCAGACCGCCTTCTCACGCTGATGAAAAAAGGTGTATCGGTTGAACAAGTGGCGCAAGTGACCAAAGGCTTTTCTGAAGCTGGCATCTTGGTACACGCCTACCTTATGTATGGCTTTCCCACTCAAACTGTGCAAGACACAGTGGACGCCCTTGAGTATGTTCGCCAACTTTTTGAAAACGGCTGCATTCAAAGTGGCTTCTTCCACCGCTTTGCTTGCACCGTTCACTCGCCAGTCGGTTTAAATCCCAAAGAATATGGCATTGAACTGATTCCTTTGCCCCCTGTGAGTTTTGGCAAAAACGACATAGGCTTCATTGACCCCACGGGCGTTGATCACGATCTATTGGGATTGGGATTGAAAAAAGCCATCTACAACTTCATGCATGGCATTGGCCTCGAAGAAGATGTGCGCTCTTGGTTTCAGGATGCACTCACCGAGCATGCCAACGGCCAAAACCCTGCTTTCAAAATTCCAAAAAGTACGGTGTCAAGGCACAAGATTTCCCAGGCTTTGCGTCGCTAGAAATCAAAACACCAAGGCGACCCTGAGTCATGAAGGACTTGGGTAAGTTTTGAAAGAAATCATTTTGCCTGCCGCGTTGACCTTGGCCAAAACCATATCGCCAGACCCTATGGTTTCGCCCGTGAACTCGGTAATGTTGACTTGGTGCGTGACCAAAATCAAAGCCCTGTCACCTTTGGTTTTGAGCTGATTGGCAATGAATTTTTGCAAGTTCGCATTGCTTTGTGGTCCTTGGCGCATGTCATCAAAAAATGAATTCAAAGACGTTTCTAGGGTGGGCGTTCCGAAGGCCAAGTTTTCAGCAGTCTCTTTGCATCGACACCATGCGCTTGAAAATACAAGTGCATTGCCAACACCCTGAGCCTTCAGCCACTGACCTGTTTTTTGCGCTTGCGCACGACCTGTGGCATCTAAATTTCTCTGAGTCTTGCAGTCTTGAAGCTTGTAACCTGCAGGGTCGCCAATGCCAGGCGCAATGGCGTGCCTCATTAGCAAAACATGATCAGATTTTTTGAGCAGTTCAGACAATTCACTGGCGCACACTTGAAAGCCGCCTACAAAGCCAAAAACCACCCACAACAGCTTTATCAAGCTCTTCTTGAGCATCTTCATCATGGGGTATCTGCCGATGAAGGCCCTTGCTTAGATTGAGTCGCTTGACCATCATCTGGCGGAAGTTCTAACTTAGGCATGGCCATTTTTTCGCCATCCCATTGCTGACCACACCAACAGAAACCCTCAGGGTCAATGATGCAAGTACCGGTGCCACAACATCTTGGATCTTCGTTCATATTTTTCCCTTCATGATTAAAGTCATCACCACGGAATAAACTGACCAGCATGGTCGACAAACTGTGCTCGGCCGTTTGGCTTTAATTCTGACATGACAGCCATCATTTTTGAAACTGATTCTTCTGGCAGCATGGCGTTCTCAGCTGCCACGAAACTAGAAGACAATTTCGATTGAACCGTACCTGGCTGTAAAGCAGCAAAAACACACAATGGTTTTTTTCGAGAAGCCTCAATCGCTGCCGTTTGTAAAAACATATTTCTAGCGGCCTTGGCGGCTCGGTACCCATACCATCCGCCTTTGTGATTGTCTTCAATACTTCCTACCCGCGCTGACAAAGTGGCATAACAAGATGGCTCTTGACCCACTAGCAATGGAAAGAAATGCTTCATGAGCAAAGCAGGTCCGACTGCATTCACCTCAAACTGTTTTAAAAGTTGCTTGGCATTCAAGGCTTCCAAGCGCTTTTCAGGACCTTGCCCCTCAATGGTCAAAGCTCCCGTTGCATCTATGATCCACTTGAATTGGCATGCGCCAAAGGGGCCCGTCGCATTTTTCAATTGAGCAGCGCAATGCGCCATGCCGTCTTCATTTTCCAATTCAAAATGCAATTCGCTTTGACGCGACAAACCAACAACCAGCGAGCAGGTCGCGTCATTTTGAAAGTGAGAAACGAAGGCGCTTCCGATGGCGCCACTTGCACCCAACACCAAAGCTTGATATAGGCTCATGAACGACGCGCATCCCATTTAAGCAAATACTTTTGCAAAGTGGGCCGAATAGGCAAGAACATTTTGTAACCCACGTTGATGGCCCAACTGAATGGCCACACCGAAAAAACTCGACCGGCCAAGCGCCATCCTCGCAACTCCAACCACAAACGAGCAAATGCAGCACCGCCTTCAAACAAATTGCCCTGCGCATCGCGCACATGGAAGAAGGCCATGGCTCGCTGGCAACTCAGTCCGTCACCCAAGCTTGAGTCGTCGTTGGCCTGAAAATTAACGCTCACATCGTGCCAAACCAGTTGAGCTGCATCTGGATTGCCTTTGTAAAAGGCAATTTCACGCCGGCACAGCGGACAGCTGCCATCAAAGTAAATGGTCAATGCAGGCATGCCTCAAACTTCACCGGCCGCAATTCTTCTAAGCGCTTGCTCAAAGACTTCTGCAGGTTGACCTCCTGAAATCAAATGTTTGTCATTGATGATGACGGCAGGCACAGAATGAATGCCTGCTTGTTGGTAATGCTGCTCTATCTGACGTACATCTTGTGCGTAGGTGTCAGAAGCCAAAATACCTTGCGCCTCAGCAACATTCAAACCCACCGAGGCTACAACTGCCAACAAAACTTCATCAGATTCAACACGTTCAGCCCGGCCCTGGTAAGCCTCAAGCAATGCGCGCTTTAGAGCATGCTGACTGCCTTCAGGCCCTTTGACGCCAGCCCAATGCAGCAAACGGTGTGCGTTGAAGGTGTTGTAAACACGCCCTCTACCGCCAGGATTGAATTGAAAGCCCACCTCTTC
This sequence comes from Limnohabitans sp., assembly GCA_044233865.1. Classification (GTDB taxonomy): domain Bacteria; phylum Pseudomonadota; class Gammaproteobacteria; order Burkholderiales; family Burkholderiaceae_C; genus Limnohabitans_A. The sequence goes on along the minus strand of JBIIJK010000015.1, from coordinate 16,097 downwards.
GCCTCGGGCCGCAATATTGGCTCGAATCTGCGCTTGCTGCTCTGGGGTTGAACCGTACTTGGCGGTTAGGTGCTCACCCAAATCCTGCCCCCCTGGCGCCATATTGGGGTTCAACTCAAAGGGTTGAAAATGCAAGTCAGCAGTGACTTCACCCTTAAGCCTGCCTAAGGCTTGCTCTAGCGCACCCAAGCCCACGGCACACCATGGGCAGGCAATGTCGGATACGAAATCGATTTTCAATGTAGCGGCCATGGCAAAAGTTTTTGGAATAAAAGCGCGATATTGCCTCAAATATTGGAAAATCGGGGCTCAGGGCCCAGATTCCATGTTTTCACAAGGGATCTTTGTCAGCCCCACCTCAGAGGATGATCATGAAGATTTTGTGTTTGAACGGTATCAACTTGAACATGTTTGGCAAGCGCGACCCAGCCCAATATGGCACCGTGACCTTGGTCGAAATAGATGCGCAAGTGAAAAAGCTCGGCCAAGAATTAGGTGCCAGCGTAGAGTGCTTTCAAACCAATTTTGAAGGCGTCATGGCTGAAAAAATTCACCAAGCTCATACCGATTCGGTTGACGCAGTCATGATCAACGCAGGCGCATGGACACATTACAGCTATGGCATTCGCGATGCCTTGGCCATTTTGAAGTGTCCCATCATCGAAGTGCACATGTCCAATATCCATGCGCGCGAAGCATTCCGGCACCATTCGGTCATTGCAGAAATTGCCAAAGGCCAAATTGCAGGCTTTGGTGTCGACAGTTATTTATTGGGCCTAAGGGCCGCAGTGTCTGCAGTCCAAGCCAAGGCTTGAGCTCAGCCCCTACAAAGTCTTTTTCAAAGCAAGCTGAAAAGCCTCTGGTGCTTCAAACTGCACCCAATGTCCAGAGCCAGTCACTAACTGCCATGAAGCCAATTGGGGTGTGACGTTTTTGAAGAGCTTTTCCACCTCAGACATGCACCCGTGGTAAAGAGCATCCCACTCACCATAAATGACATGTACAGGACAAGCAATGTGCGGCAGGGCATTGGCCACAATGGGTGTGCCCGATAAACGCCTGCGCGGCATTCGGTCGCGCGCCACATTCAAGCGATGCACAGCCATGGCCAATTCATCAAGCTTGCTCTCGTCGTGCAGCATCAAGCCCAACAAGTTGTGCCTGTGAGCTTCAGTTTGCATGTCTTCTGTCGGCAAGTGCCGCCAGCCCTTCAAGGGGACTCTGTGGGGCGATTTAATCCCTAAGCCAGGCGATCCCACCAAAATCAAGTTTGTCGCATCTTGGGGAAAAGCAGCCAACCACAGTGCGGCAGCCATGCCGCCAAAGGAAAAGCCAATGAAACTGACCTTTTCAGAAGCCCTCAGCATTTGCCAAGCCGCATGCAAAGGTTCAATCAGTGCATCCACATCGACACCCTGATCAGGCAAAGCCGAATCGCCAAAGCCAGGCAGATCAACAGCCAGAACATGAAAGCCATCTGCCACAAGTGGCGCCACACTGCGAATCCAATGCGTCCAACTGCCACTGCCTCCATGAAGCAACACCAGGGTTGAAGCGCCTTTGTCTAATGATTCATAACCCCACTCATGCCAAACCATGGGTCCTGGCAACTGAAGTTGACGCCCCTTCAACAAAGAAGTCGCAACTTGAGGTGGCAAGCATCGCAAGACTTCGGGCGCTATGTGAATGGTTTCTTGAATCAAGGTCATGACAAACTTTAGATCCACTTTTCCAGGGGTGGTTTCAATGTGAGAGTTGCGCAGGATCAGCTGTGTGCTGTAAACGCCAAACGCGATAGGCTGCGGCAGTGGCAATCAGTGCTGCAATCAAGGAAAGCCAATAGACACTTTGCAAACCAAATCGGTCACTTAACAAGCCCCCCGCCAAGCCACCCAGCACGCCAGGAAAGCCATAAGCAACGACGGTGTAAAGCGCTTGACCTCGGCCCCTCAAGCGGCCTGGAAAATGATGCGACAACAGGGCAATGCAAGCGGTATGGTGGGCTGCAAATGTGAGCGCATGAATGGCTTGCGCCAGCAGCAATACCCACAGCACATCGGCCCACTGCGCAGTCATGCCCATGCGCAAGACCATGGCCACAGAACAAACTACCAGCCAAGCGGTCAAGGGCAGCTTAGGCATCCATTTGGCCTGTGTGAAAAACCAGCCAATTTCAACAATGACTGACACTGCCCACAGCATGCCAATCCAAACTTTGCTGTAACCCAAAGAGTCCAAATACAAGGAGAAAAACACATACACACCCATGTGCGATAACACATGAAAAAACGCCGCAATGAAAAACCACATGACAGGTTTTTGACGCAGCACGGGCCAGACAGCCACCTTGGTATCGTTCAAAGGCACAGCCTCTTTTAAGTTGGGCAGCATCCAAACACTGGCCGCGACAGCCGCCAAGCTCAGGACGGTCCAACCAGGAAAATGGTGCATGCCGAAATATTCAAACCAGGCACCCGCCAAAAACACCGTGAACAAAAATCCGATCGATCCAAACAAACGCACACGGCCATATTTTTTGGCATCAAAAGCGCCACCCTGACTGACCAAATGAGCCATGGCTGCCTCGCTCATGGGCATCATGGCACTGGTGTGTGAAAACATGACCAACAACACCAAGCCCAAACCGATAGGGCCTAATTCAAAAAACAAAATACACGCGCACAACATGGCAGCAGTGGCGCCATAACGAAGCAAACTGACCCGCTCGCCTGTGTGGTCGCTAAGCCAACCCCACGCATAGGGGGCAAACAAGCGCGTAGCCGCCTGCACAGAGGTCAGAATGCTGATGGCCAACAAACCAAATCCCAATTCTTTCAACCAGAGTGGCAAGTAGGGATTGAAAAATCCGATGTGCGCGAAGTAGCTGGCCGAAACAGCCGCAAACGGAATCAATTGGCGGCGTTGGACCGCTGAGGTGTTGGGCATCTCAGCCCCTTAAGAATTGGCAGGCTGAACAACGTCGCCGCACTGGGCTCTGTGTTGCAACACATGGTCAATGACCACCAAAGCCAACATGGCTTCGGCAATTGGCGTTGCGCGAATGCCCACGCAGGGGTCATGTCGGCCCTTGGTGAGCACCTCAACGTCGTTGCCTTGAATGTCGATGGACGGACGGGGAATCAGAATAGAGCTGGTGGGCTTGATGGCAATAGACACCTCAAGGTCTTGACCGGTGCTGATACCACCCAACACACCGCCTGAATTGTTACCAATGAAGCCATTGCGCGTGATGGGGTCGCCATGCTCACTGCCTTTTTGAGTCACGCATGCAAAGCCAGCACCAATTTCAACGCCCTTAACAGCGTTGATACCCATCATGGCGTAGGCGATGTCGGCGTCGAGTTTGTCAAACAAAGGTTGGCCCAAACCGATGGGCATGCCTTGAGCAACAACACGCAATCGTGCGCCACATGAATCGCCAGACTTGCGCAAAACATTCATGTAATCTTCAAGGGCAGTCACGTCGGCTATCGGTGCAAAAAAAGGATTGTGGTGAACGTGTTCCCAACTTTCAAAACCAATGGGCACTTCGCCTATTTGCGTCATGCAGCCCTTGAATGTGGTGCCGTGCTTGATGGCCAGCCATTTTTTGGCAACAGCCCCTGCCGCCACCATGGGCGCTGTTAAACGTGCGGATGAACGGCCGCCACCTCGGGGATCACGCAGGCCGTACTTTCGCAAATATGTATAGTCGGCATGGCCAGGACGAAATGTTTGGACTATGTCGCCGTAATCTTTGCTGCGCTGGTCGGTGTTTTGAATGAGCAGCGCAATGGGCGTACCCGTTGTAAGACCTTGGTACACGCCCGACAAAATTTGAACCGTGTCGGGTTCGTTGCGCTGAGTGACAAATTTAGAAGTACCCGGCCGGCGGCGATCAAGGTCGGGCTGGATGTCCGCCTCAGACAGCGGCATGCCGGGTGGGCAACCATCAATCACGCAGCCAATGGCTGGGCCGTGGGATTCACCAAAGTTGGTGACTGAAAATAGGGTGCCGAAGGTGTTGCCGCTCATAGGCCTCTATTATCTCAGAGGGTGGGCGCTTCTTTCTGATCTTTCTCTTCACCCTCGGGCCAATCGCGAATATAGGCTTTGAGCATTTTGTTTTCAAAATTCTGACTGTCAACCACTGCTTTGGCGACATCGTAGAAGCTAATGACGCCCATCAACATGCGTTTGTCCATGACGGGCATGTAGCGCGCATGGTTGTTGAGCATCATGCGCCGCACCTCGTCCATGTCGGTTTCACTGGTGCAAGTGATAGGGGCATCGTCCATGGCTTTGCGAACGGAGATATTGCCAATTGAGCCGCCGTTTTTCGCCAAGGCTTGCATCACCTCACGAAATGTGAGCATGCCCACCAGATCGCCGTGCTCCATGACCACCAAGGAACCAATGTCTTTTTCGGACATGATTTGAATAGCCGTTGCCAGTGTCTCGTCTGGCGTGACGGTGATCAAGCTGTGGCCCTTGACGCGAAGGATGTCACTGACTTTCATGGCTGTCTCCTATTGAAGGTGAAATATAGCCCACAATGTTGGCAAAGAACAGTCAAAGCTTACCCTTAGCCACTTGCCTGAAACTTGCTAATCATTCGATGGAGACACTTTATGCCTGGCTATTCAGACCCCGGATTTGACACCCTTGCGTTGCACGCGGGTGCCGCACCCGACCCCAGCACCGGCGCGCGGGCCGTCCCTATTCATCTCACCACCTCTTTTGTTTTTGAATCAAGCGATCAAGCAGCATCACTCTTCAACCTCGAACGCGCGGGCCATGTGTACAGTCGCATCAGCAATCCCACCAACGCGGTGCTCGAACAACGAATTTCTGCCTTAGAAGGCGGCATTGGCGCGATTGCCACTGCCAGTGGGCAAGCAGCCCTTCATTTGGCAGTCACCACCATCATGGGGGCAGGCTCACACATTGTGGCTTCCTCCGCGCTTTACGGCGGCTCGCACAATTTACTGCACTACACATTAAGTCGATTTGGCATTGAAACCACCTTTGTCAAACCCGGTGATTTACAAGCATGGCAAGCGGCCGTCAAACCCAATACCAAATTGTTTTTTGGTGAAACTGTGGGCAACCCAGGTATGGACGTTCTGGACCTGCCTGCGGTCAGTCAAATTGCGCACGCCGCCGGCGTGCCTTTGTTGGTCGATGCCACCCTCACCTCGCCCTGGTTGATGAAGCCCTTTGAACATGGCGCAGACTTGATCGTGCACTCAGCCACCAAATTTTTATCGGGCCATGGCACCGTGATTGGCGGCTTGGTCGTTGATGGCGGCAGCTTTGATTGGTCAGGCCCTCACACACAAGGAAAATTTGCGGAACTCACGCAAGCCTACGAAGGCTTTCACAACATGGTGTTCAACGAAGAAAGTACGGTGGGGGCATTTTTATTGCGTGCCCGCCGGGAGGGTCTGCGCGACTTTGGCGCTTGTATGAGCCCCCATACCGCATGGCTCATTTTGCAAGGTATCGAAACACTGCCACTTCGCATGGCTCGGCATGTGAGCAACACCGAAAAGGTGGTGAACTTCTTGGCGGCACACCCCATGGTGAGCCGTGTGGGCCACCCCATGCTAGAGACACATCCCAGCCACGCATTGGCCCAAAAATTATTGCCACGCGGGGCAGGCTCTGTGTTCAGTTTTGACATCCAAGGCACGCGCGAGCAAGGCAAGGCCTTCATCGAAGCTTTGCAAGTTTTCAGTCACTTGGCCAATGTAGGCGATTGCCGTTCTTTGGTCATTCATCCCGCTAGCACGACGCACTTCAGGGTTGACGATGAAACTCTCAAGGCTTCTGGCATTGGCCCAGGTACGGTGCGCTTGTCCATTGGCTTAGAAGATCCCGATGATTTGATTGACGATTTAAAACGCGCGCTCAAGGCCGCCGAAAAAGCGGCCCTTCAAAGTGGAGGTGCCGCATGATTTACAACGTACAAGGTGCGCCACTTTATGTTTATACGGGCGGCAAATTTTTCGATCCCGCCAAGCCCACAGCTGTGTTCATCCATGGTGTACTCAACGATCACAGTGTTTGGATTTTGCAAACCCGTTACTTTGCCAACCATGGCTGGAACGTGTTGGCTGTTGACTTGCCAGGTCACGGCAGAAGCGGAGGCAAAGCGCCTGCGTCAGTGCAAGAGGCAGCGCAAAGCATCATGGCCCTGCTTGATGCAGCTGGCGTTTCAAAAGCCGTTTTAATAGGCCACAGTTTTGGCTCGCTCATTGCGCTTCATGCCACTGCCGAAAATCCAAGCCGGGTTTCTCAATTGATGATGGTGGGTACCGCCTACCCGATGCGGGTCTCACCCGCCTTGCTCGACAGCTCCTTGAACGATCCGCAAAAAGCCATTCAAATGGTCAATGTGTTTTCTCACTCTACATTGGCGCCTCCACCCAGCGCACTGGGCCCAGGCACATGGCTGCTAGGCGGCAGCAAAGCCCTGATGCGCAGAGTCTTGGCCAGCAATTCTGATGAGAATATTTTCAACAAGGGCTTCAAGGCTTGTGACAGCTATGACCAAGGCGAAGTTTCAATGCGCAAAGTCACCTGCCCCACCTTGTTCTTGTTAGGTAAAAAGGATCAAATGACACAACCCAAAGCTGCGCAGGGCTTGATCAAATTGGCCCATGACGGCCACGTGGCCATGGTCAATGCAGGGCATCAACTCATGGTTGAAGCGCCAGAAGAAACATTGAGCGCCATGATTGCATTTTGTCAAAAGTGATGAGCACTTTGCGCATCGCGTCTTCACTCATCACACCTGCGCTGTCAACGCAGCGTGTGCAAGAGATTTGCAGCTTGTTTGATTTGCGCAATTTGCCCGCAGATTTTTTGGCCAACCCCTATCCTGTCTATGCTTACCTGCGCCAGTACGAGCCCATCAAACACATGCCCGATGGCTCTTACTTTTTAACCCGGCATGAAGATCTGGTCGCGGTTTACCGAGATGCGGCAACCTTCAGCTCAGACAAGCGCGTTGAGTTTGCACCCAAATACAACCACGCCCCATTTAACCAAGCACCCTACGCATTGCTTGGACAAGACGCACCCCTTTACGAGCATCACACCAACAGCTTGGTGTTCAACGATTCACCTAGGCACACTCGCGTGCGCAAACTCATCATGGGGGCACTGACGCGCCGCGCTATTGAAGCCATGGAAACGGGTTTGACCCATTTGGTGGACGGCCTTCTAGACAAAATGGAAGGCCAACAAAAAGGTGATTTGATTGAAGATTTTGCCTCTGCCATTCCAGTCGAAGTCATTGGCAATTTGCTCAATGTGCCGCATGCAGATCGAGGTCCATTAAGGGGCTGGTCATTGGCCATCCTAGGAGCCTTGGAGCCTCGTCTCACACCTGCACAAGAAGAGCTTGGACATCGCAGCGTCATGGAGTTTCTCAGCTATCTGCGTGACCTGGTGGCCGATCGCCGCAAACACCCCGGCAATCCTGATCAAGATGTTTTAACGCGCTTGATTTTGGGCGACAAAGACATGCCTTCAAATTCACAACAATCTGAAAGCTTGAGTGAAATTGAGTTGCTCCAAAACTGTATTTTCCTTTTAAATGCAGGTCATGAGACGACGACCAATTTAATTGGCAATGCATTGATCAGCTTGATCGAACATCCTTCGCAACACGCTCAATTAAGGTCTGACCTCATGTGCGTGCAAGCAAGTTCGAAAACTGAGCAAACTGCGCACATCCTCAATGTGGCCATCGATGAATTTTTGCGCTTTGAAGCATCCAATCAACTGAGCAATCGGCGTGCTATCAAAGCAACTCAAATTGGCAACGTTAATTTACCCGAAGGTGCGCTGGTCACGCTGTGCATTGGCGCAGCCAACCGCGACCCTCTTCAATTTAACGATCCCGAAAAACTTGATTTAAGGCGTGTGCAAAATAAGCATCTCTCATTTGGATTTGGCGTACACCAATGTGCAGGCTTGAGTTTGGCTCGACTTGAAGGTAGGATTGCGATAGGTCGATTTTTGAATCGTTTTCCGAACTATGCACTCAGCGAACTGCCAACCAGAGGCGGCAGAGCCAGGTTTAGGGGATTTTTAAAAGCTCCGTTTCAAACCAACTTGCATTGATTCGTTCTTTTTTTAAGGAACCACATGAACACCACCGAAGAATTGAAGCTTGCACCCGATGCAAGCAGTTTCTCCAGCTTTGAAGCGTTCTATCCTTTTTATTTGAATGAACACAGCAACATCACTTGCCGCCGCCTTCATTTCTTAGGATCTACCCTCTCTTTGATTTGCCTGGCGATGCTAGTGGCCACGGCCAAGCCTCAGTACTTCTTGTACGGTTTGCTGTGTGGCTACGGCTGCGCATGGATAGGCCATTTCGGTTTTGAGAAAAACAAACCGGCCAGCTTTAAACGACCTCTTTACAGCTTCATGGGGGACTGGGTCATGTACAAAGACATGTGGACAGGCAAGATCAAGTTTTGATCACATCGGCCAGCTTGAGGTCAGTCAATTGGGTTTTTTGCCACAGCAACTCGGTGGCCTCAGAGGGATGCAAACAAAGTTTTTGAACCAAAGGCTCAAGCTGAGTGTTTGACATGTCTACCAACAGCACCCACGCACTTTCTGCGTTGCTGTTGGACTGCTCCAAGCGGCCTACCCACTTGAGTTCTTCCAAAGTATCCAAGACGATCTGTGCATGACGCTGCTCAATGTGGAGTTCATCAGCCAACTGCGACATGCGAAGACCTTGAGGTGAGCTTGATCGAGCAAGCGACAAGCAGCTCAAGACTTCCAAGGCCAACCTGAATGACCAGCCCGGGCCATCTGCGTGTCGTTTGGCCTGTCGACCAATTTCAGGCAAGCTGGCCGTGACCACTGCACCCAACAACACCACCACCCAGGCCACATAAATCCAGACCAATAAAATGGGCACGGCAGAAAAGGCGCCATAAATGGCCGAGTAAGTAGGTATTTGCGCCAAATAAAGAGCCAACACTTTTTTGGCCAACTCTAAGCCCACTGCCACCGCCACGCCACCAATCAAAGCGTGACGCAAATCAACGCTTGTGTTGGGCAAGTAATAGTACAAGCCTGTCACGCAGGCCACCAGCAAACAAAACTCAACCAGGTCCAATAAATTTCGAACTGATACAGGCAACCAATCTCCCACACCTGAAAGATAGCCCGTGAACAAATAAGATGAGATTGCCAAGCTCCCCCCTAACAGCAGAGGCCCTAGCGTGATACCAGCCCAATAAATGAGGACGCGTTGGGCCCACGGCCGTTGACGGCTGACTCGCCAAATTTGACCCAAAGTTCGGTCAATCGTGACCAGCAATGCCAAAGAGGCCACAACGACTGCAATTAAACCCACCAAACCGAGCCGGCTGGCCTTGCGCGAAAACTGGGTCAAAGACCCCAACACCTGACGGGAAATGCTCTCAGGCACCAAGCTTTCAATCAGCCAGCGTTGCAACTGCTCTTGAACTTGGGAGAAGATGGGAAAGGCTGTAAAAATGGCCAAACCCAGCGTAAACAGGGGCACAAGGGCCAAAAGAGTGGTGAAAGTCAGGGAACTGGCGGTCGTTCCCAGTCGCACTTCACGGAAACGACGCCACAAAGTGCGCAACATTTGGCGCCATGGAAACTGCAACATCTCGTTCAAAGTGGTGCGGAGTGATTCAATCGGCTTCATGACCGGTATGATGCCATCGCCATGAACAACTCTGCACCTCAAACCCCGTTATTGACACCAAAGACCATTGAAATGACGCGATGGGTTGCTGTCGCCAGCCTTTTAGGACTTATCTTGGTGGGCCTGCTTTGGGAACTGTGGCTCGCGCCATTGCGCGAGGGTGGCTCTTGGTGGGCCCTTAAAGTACTGCCCTTGTGCTGGCCATTGGCCGGTTTGTTGAAAAATCGCATGTACACCTACCGGTGGGTCAGCCTCATGATTTGGCTTTATTTCACCGAGGGCGTGGTACGTGCTTGGGGAGACAAAGGGTGGTCCAGTGGGCTTGCACTGGCCCAAACCATTTTGTGTGTCATTTTATTTGCAGCATGCGCATTGCATGTGCGTTGGCGCTTTCAAATGGCGCGCGAAGGCGTTAGCCTAGACGACTCTCAAGAATCAAAACCTCTTCACTGAAATTCAAATATGAGTGCTTTGTTAGAAAACTTGCGCAGAATCTGCGGTGATGCAAACGTTTTGACCCACGATGATCCTCATACAGATCTCAGTGCATGGGAACAAGATTGGCGCAAGCGCTCACATGGAAGAGCCTTGGCAGTTGTCAGGCCAGCCAATGTTGAAGAAGTAGCCGCCGTTGTGAAGGCTTGTGCCAACACCTCCACCAGCATTGTTCCCCAAGGCGGCAACACTGGCTTGGTCGTTGGTTCAGTGCCAGATGCATCCGGTCAACAAGTGGTTCTAAGCCTACAGCGAATGAACCAGGTCCGCGCGCTTGACCCCGCCAACCTTACGGTTGTGGCCGAAGCTGGCTGTATTTTGCAGTCAGTGCAAGAGCATGTTGAAAAGGCGGGTTACCTTTTTCCTCTCAGTTTGGCAGCCGAAGGTAGCTGCACCTTAGGTGGCAATTTGGGCACCAATGCTGGCGGCACCCAAGTGGTTCGCTTTGGCAACACACGAGAGCTGTGCTTAGGTTTAGAAGTAGTCACTGCCCAGGGTGAAATTTGGCATGGCTTGTCGGGTTTGCGCAAAGACAATACAGGCTACGACTTGCGCAATCTCATGATTGGCAGTGAAGGCACTTTGGGTGTGATCACAGCAGCCTGTATGAAAATCTATCCTCAGCCTGTAGCCCAACTGACGGCTTGGGCTGCCGTGCCAAGCATGGAAGCTGCTGTGTCATTGTTGGGTTTGGCACATGAGCGACTGAGCGCGGGCCTCACTGGTTTTGAAGTGATGGGGCAATTTGCGCTGAGTTTGGTCGACAAACATCACCCCCAACTCAGAGTGCCATTTTTCAAAGAAACACCTTGGTGCGTCTTGCTTGAAAACTCTGACTACGAGTCTGAAGCACATGCCCGTGGGGGCTTTGAGGCTTTGATGGAAGCAGCCATGGAAAATGGCTGGGTCACAGATGCTGTGGTCGCTGAAAGTTTGGCGCAGGCCAAGAGTCTTTGGCAAATTCGAGAAACCATTCCTTTGGCTCAAGTCGATGAAGGCTTGAACATCAAACACGACATCAGCGTGCCCGTCTCGCTCATTCCACAATTTGTGGCCGAGACCGATGCATTGCTCCAATCCAAAATACCAGGCATTCGCTTGGTCAATTTTGGACATTTGGGCGATGGCAATCTGCACTACAACGTGCAAGCTCCGCCGGGGGCAGATGGTCCCGCTTTTTTACGCGATCACGAAGACGAAGTGAACACTTGGGTATTTGACCAAGTCCAAGCATTTAACGGCTCGATCAGCGCCGAACACGGCATTGGCAGTCTCAAGGCCGACAAACTCACACACCACAAAGACCCCACCGCACTGGCCATGATGAAGGCCATCAAGCAGGCCTTGGACCCCCAGAACATCATGAACCCCGGCAGAGTGATTAAAATTTAGGTCTCTGCCTAGATTAAATCGAAGCCGTCGAACAACCCATTTTGACCAGCCCATGACCACACGCCCCATTCGCTCTCAATACGAAGATTTCATGCGCCACGTGAATCAGCATGGCGTCTTCAAAGCCGACCGCACCGGCACTGGCACCACCAGCGTGTTTGGCCATCAAATGCGTTTTGATTTGAACGATGGTTTTCCACTGGTCACCACCAAAAAAGTTCATCTGCGCTCCATCATTCAAGAGCTCTTGTGGTTTCTCACAGGCTCAAGCAACAACAACTGGCTGCGCGAACGAGGCGTCACCATTTGGGATGAGTGGGCGCGAGAAGACGGCGATCTTGGCCCCGTGTATGGCGTGCAATGGCGCAGCTGGCCCACACCCGATGGCGGCCACATCGACCAAATTGAAGATGTCATTCGCGCCCTCAAAACCAATCCTGATTCACGTCGCATCATTGTCAGTGCTTGGAATGTGGCCGAACTTTCAAAAATGGCCCTGATGCCTTGCCACGCGTTTTTTCAGTTTTATGTGGCACCGCCCTTGATCGAAGGCGGCAAAGGCAAACTCAGTTGCCAGTTGTACCAGCGCAGCGCCGACATTTTCTTGGGCGTGCCCTTCAACATTGCAAGCTATGCCTTGCTGACTCACATGATGGCGCAGCAATGCGATTTGGAGGTGGGCGATTTTATTTGGACAGGTGGTGATTGCCACATTTACAGCAACCACAAAGAGCAGGTTGCACTGCAACTCAGTAGAGCACCGCTGGCCTATCCCACCCTTCACATCAAACGCAAACCAGCCTCCATCTTTGAATACGAGTACGATGACTTTGAAGTGTTGGACTATCAGTGCCACGCAGCCATCAAGGCGCCGGTGGCCGTCTAATGAAGCTCAAGCTGATTTACGCGCGCGCTGCCAACGGTGTGATTGGCCTGAACAATCAAATGCCATGGCACTTGCCTGAAGACTTGGCACATTTCAAGCGCACCACCTTAGGCTGCCCTGTTTTGATGGGCCGAAAAACTTGGGAATCTATCCCCGCCAAATTCAGACCTCTACCTGACAGAGCCAACTTGGTTCTGACCCGACAAAAAGATTGGCACGCAGAAGGTGCGCACGCGGTGCATTCACTGGAAGAAGGTTTAACTTTGGCTTTGGCACATTATCCAGACGACAAAGACCTTTGGGTCATGGGCGGCGCTGATATTTACGCACAAGCAGCACCCTTCGCCGACGAAGCTGTGGTCACTGAAATTGAACAAGCATTTGAAGGCGATGCCTACGCACCAGCCTTAGATGCAACATGGCACGAAACATCTCGTGAGTCACACACAGCTGTGTCTGGTTTGAAATTCAGTTTTGTGACTTACCAACGGACAGTTTGAAGGTAGATCAATTCCCATGAAACTTGCTACGTGGAATGTCAACTCTCTTACCGTCAGGCTGCCTCAGGTCATTGACTGGTTGAAGGCGCAAGAGTCGCTCGGACTCGATCACGCCATCGATGTGCTTGCTTTGCAAGAACTCAAAATGACCGATGACAAATTTCCGCTTGCAGCTTTCACTGAGGCGGGTTACCACGCGCAATGGTTTGGTCAAAAAACCTACAATGGTGTGGCGCTCATTTCTCGCATTGAAGGTACACAGGTCGTCAAAAATATTCCTGGTTTTGAAGACGACATGTCTCGCGTCATCACAGCCAATTTCGGCGATGTGCGTGTAATCGGTGGCTATTTTCCAAACGGCCAAGCGCCTGACAGTGACAAGTTCGTTTACAAAATGCGTTGGCTCGCGGCTTTGCACCATTGGGTGAAACAAGAAATGTCAGCCCACCCCAAGCTGGTACTCATGGGTGACTACAACATCACATTTGACGACCTCGATGTGTGGGACCCTGTGGGTATGGCAGGCACCATTCACTGCACACCCGAAGAGCGAGAGCATCTGAACAGTTTGATTCAATTGGGCTTGCACGACAGCTTCAGGCTGTTTGAGCAACCCGAAAAAAGCTTCAGCTGGTGGGACTACCGCGACTTTGGTTTCAAACGAAACCGCGGTATGCGCATCGATCACATTTTGATCACAGATGCATTGAAGGCTTGCGCCACAAGCTGCGTGATCGACAAAGTGCCTCGCAAAAACGAGCGCCCCAGCGATCACACACCTGTTGTACTGACGCTGAGTTAAGCCTTGTGGGCTGCCATGGCCTTGGCCACTTCCAAACTGCCTTGACCTGAACCCGAACCAGGTACCAAATCGCCGTGGCGGTCTTTGACTTGTGCCATGGCTGCCAGCAACTGCTCAGGCGTGTGATCTGACATACCCAAATGCACACCCTGAGTGAGGGTGATGTTGGCAACCTCAAAGCTACCCGCACCTGCGCACATGATGGTTCTGTTTGGCGCATCTTCACAAGCCATGACCAACATGGCTGGCACCACAGCTTGTGGCTCAAGCGCTTTCAAAACAGCTTCAGGCATAAGACCTTCGGTCATGCGAGTGGCCGCAGTGGGGGCCAAAGAATTAACCCGAATATTGTATTTTTCGCCTTCGATAGAAAGTGTTTGCATCAGGCCCGCCAATGCCATTTTGGCGGCACCGTAGTTGGCTTGGCCAAAGTTGCCGTACAGACCACTGGAAGAAGTGGTCATGACAATGCGGCCATAACTTTGAGCCTGCATGATGGGCCAAACCGCTTTGGTGCAATGCACAGCACCCATCACGTGAACTTCCATGACCAAGCGAAAATCTGAAATTTCCATTTTGGAAAAACTTTTGTCGCGCAGAATGCCGGCATTGTTCACCAAGATGTCAATGCGTCCCCATTTGTCCATGGCTTGCTTCACCATAGCCTGAACCGCTTCGTAGTCGGTCACAGATGCGCCGTTGGCGATCGCCTCGCCACCCGCGCTGATGATTTCGTCTACCACCGCCTGGGCTGCGCTGACAGAGCCACCCTCTCCGTGGACATTGCCCCCCAGGTCATTCACCAGCACTTTAGCGCCGCGCTTGGCCAACGCCAACGCGTGTTGTTTGCCCAAGCCGCCACCTGCACCTGTGACAATGGCGACACGTCCTTGAAATTCGATTCTCATTTGCATTCCTCAATCTGATAGCCTTGCGATATTACTCAAATTTAAGCCTTTATGGAAATCACTTCTCACATCGTTGACACCCCACCGCGCGACGCAGCCACTGTTTTAATGCTGCGCGAGGGTTCAAATGGTTTAGAAGTTTTGTTGCTCAAACGACATACCGACTCGAAGGATTTGGGTGGGGCCTTTGTATTTCCCGGTGGAAAGCGCGATGAGGCCGATACAAGTCCTAGTGCCTTGGCCAGCCTAGACCAACCCCTTTCAGCTTTGCATGCACAACTTGGCGAACCAGACATTGCGCCTGAGCATGCCGCAAGTTTGTTCGTTGCGGCCTTGCGAGAAGCTCAAGAAGAATGTGGCTTGCAACTCAGGTGCGCTGACTTGCGACCTTGGTCGCGTTGGATCACACCTCGCATGCCCTCCATGATGTCAAAGCGCTTTGACACACGTTTCTTTTTAGCCAGGGCACCGGCTTTACAAATTGCCGTTCAAGACAATCACGAAACCACGGAAGTCTTGTGGACCACACCTAGGCAAGCGCTGGTGCAATATTGGGCGGGAGAAATACTGTTGGCTCCGCCGCAAATAATGAGCTTGTCGCACTTGAGTATTTTTAACTCTGTCGATCATGCCCTAGAGGATGCAGCGCTGCGCGCACCTCCTGTGATTCAACCAGAGCCCTTCGATGTGGAAGGCATGAGGGTTATTTGCTACCCTGGAGATCCAAAACACCCCGTTCAGCAGCGCGCCCTTCCAGGCCCTTCAAGGCTGCACTTTAGAAACAAGCGCTTTGAACCAGAAGGTGGTTTGGATGCCCTGCTTCTCGGAAAGTTGTAAAGCATGACGCCCCCTCGCTTTTTGTCCATGGAAAAAGCCATCGGCTATTTGGGAGATGCCAGCAGTGCTCAACAACTGCTGACCGCACTCAACAGCACGCTTCTCACTGACGACCCAGTCATTGCAAACGCTATTCAAAATCGGAGCTTCGAAGTTTTGCAAAAGATATGGCACCAACTGAAAGGCTTTGCGCCCGTGTTTTGCCAAGATGCCTTGGTGGCTGAAATTGAGCACACCGAAAGCTTGTGCAAAAAGATTACGTCAGAGCGAGAACAAGATGCCGCCCTGTCGGCCTGTGAACTTTTAAAATCTAGTTTGCAAGCGCTTCAACTTGAGGCTGCCGCTCAAATTTTGCTAGCGGCTGCGACAACCAAGCCTCCAACACCTTAGGGTCTTGCACCAGCCTAAGCGTATCAAATGCTTCCTGTGCCTCAGGGTAGTGACGGCGTAAGTAATTGAGCCATTGTTTCAAGCGTCCAGAACGATGGCGCGGCGCCACATGCAAACTCATGCGCTTCCAAAAAACACTGAGCAGGGGCCACAACTGTTGCCAAGAAAATTTCTG
>JBIIJK010000135.1:0-2882 GCA_044233865.1 Limnohabitans sp. | reverse complement strand
ACTTCTGGCGCCTCACCCAAAATGAAATTGCCATCGGGCGTGAAACTCTCGGGTCCATTGAGCAACATTTTGACTTTGGCTGTTTCCAAACAAGGTGTGCGGTGAATGGCGTTTTGCATCAAAATTTCAAACTGGTCCCAGTCCTCGCCCAGCAGCTCAAATTGAAAAGTAGAAGGAATAGGGTGCACATTCCAAGGTTTGGCCACAGGCTCAAAGCCGCCCATCACCAGACCACCCACTTCTTCTTTGTAGTAGATGTAGCCATCGGGGTCTCGCACCACGGGCCACATGGGGTGAATGCCCTCTATCTTGTCGGTCACAATGTAGAAATGCTCGGCAGAATAAAGAGGTACATTGACACCGGCCAACTGCCCAAATTGACGCGCCCATTGGCCCGCACAGTTCACCAAAATATCGCACTGAATATCGCCTTGCTTGGTTTTCACACCTTTGACGCGACCGTCGTTCAAATCAACACCTGTGACTTCAATGTCCTCAAAAATTTTGATGCCATGCAGCCTTGCCCCTTTGGCCAAGGACATGCACAAATCAGCAGGGTTGGCCTTGCCGTCTCCAGGAATCCAAATGCCGCCTGCTAAATCATCGGTTCTAAGCAAGGGTGCGCGCTCACCCACTTCTTGTGGCGTGATTTCATGAGCCTCCACACCAAAGCTTCTGGCCAATGCAATTTGTTTTCGCAAAACTTTCATGCGCTCTGGCGTGCGCGCTACATTCACGCTGCCGCATTGTTTCCAACCTGTGGCCAAGCCCGTTTCGGCTTCTAGCGTTGAATAAAGTTCAATGCCGTACTTGCTCATGCGCGTCATGTTTCGATTGGGACGCATTTGACCCACCAAGCCAGCCGCATGCCAGGTGGTGCCACTGGTTAACTTGCCCTGCTCTAGCAAGACCACATCGGTCTGACCCAATTTGGCCAAGTGATAAGCCACAGAACAGCCCGCAATGCCACCGCCTACGATGACAATTTTGGCCTGAGTTGGAAAGCTTTGTGTTGCCATGAATGAGATCTCCTAATGCACGTCCTGAAGCACTAACCCAAACGAAGTGCGGCAACACCAGAAAGAATGGCCACAGTGCCTGCAATTCTTTGCCGAGTCCAAACTTCTTTCAAGAACCAAGCGCCAATGAGCGCTGCAAAAAAAACCGATGTCTCGCGCAGTGCGGCTACCATGGCCACAGGCGCGACGGTCATGGCCCACAGTGCAATGGCATAAGACCCAATGGAGGCAAATGCGCCACCAACTGCGATAGGCCAACGCTTGCGCACATAAGGCCATACCTGCCCTTTGCGTTGCATGAAAACCAAAATGGCAAACGGCCAGCCATCCAATACAAACAACATGCAGATGTATTGCGCTACGTGGCCTGAAATGCGCGCGCCTTTGGCATCGATGACGGTGTAAATGGCAATCAGCACAGCATTGATCAAAGCAAACACGATGGCTTTGCGGTGAGTCCACCACTCGCGCGTCATACCCAACAACAAAACACCGCCGCTGATACAAGCTACGCCCAACCAAGCCAACGATGTCAAGGCTTCACCGATGAATGCAAAGGATGTGAGTGCCACCAACATGGGCGCAGTACCCCGCATCAAGGGATATGTGAGCCCCAGTTCACCATGACGATAGGCTCCGGCTAACGCAAAGTAATATCCAACGTGAACCACCAAGGAGCCCAAGATATAAGGCCAAGATTCTGCAGGTGGTGGGCCGACGTACAAACAGAAAGGAAGAGCCAACAACGAGCACAGGACATGGATCAGGGCCGTGTCTAGGGTTTTGTCGGAGCTAGACTTCACAAGTGCGTTCCAGCTGGCGTGAAGCAGTGCCCCAAAAAGTACCAATAACAAAACGGGCCAAGTCATGGCCGACCTAATCTCTCAAAGCGCAACGTCTTGCAATTTGCATGTAGTGAGAAAGCCCTGGCGTTTGAAGGTCAGGTTGTTTGGCAAGGTCGTCCCAGAGGCGCAATTGCACTGCATCTTTTGCGCCATCTTCTGCAATGAAAGCAGCGGCCTCCCCTTCAGAGAAAATACCACCTTGAAGTTTCAAGCTGCGCTTGGAATCATCAGACAAACTGTCATGGTATTCGGGCCTGGTTGCGCACAGATACCGCTTGGCATCGACGTGCCTTTGAATGGCATTGATCACTGAGTCTGGAAACAGACCTCGCAAAAAAGGCAGCACTCGGTATTGATGGACATCGTCAACACCGTGGATGCTGGGTGTCTCACCTAAATCATGCAGCATATGACCTAAGTCATGAAGGAAGGCCGCCGTAACCAGTTCATCGCTCGCACCTGCTTGCTCGCCTAGAAAACCAGATTGCAAAGCATGCTGCAGTTGGGTCACCGGCTCGCCTGTGTATTGTTCGTGTCCTCTTTGGTCGAAGAGTTTTTCAATGTCAGTGAGCGTGAGGGCCATGGTGTTTCAGTAGAAATTTAGTTTGACAAGCGTGAAATCAATTCAAGCCCATGGCAAGGAATAGGTTTTGATGTTGGTGAAACTTTTCATGGCTTCTTGCACACCCTCTTTGTAGCCCAAGCCAGAATCTTTGATACCGCCAAATGGCGTGAGCTCCAATCGGTAGCCCGGCACCTCACGAACATTCACGGTGCCCATTTGCAGTTCGTTCACAAAACGCACGATGTAATCCATGCGGTTGGTACACACCCCGCTAGACAAGCCATAGGCCGTGCCGTTGGCAATTTGAATGGCTTCGTCTATGTTGTTGAATTGAATGATGGGTGAGACAGGGCCAAAGGTTTCCTCTTTGACCAGCATCATGTCAGGCGTCACTTGATCCAAAACAGTAGGTGAATACAAGGCACCTCGCCGTTGATTTCCCACCAACAGTCG
>JBIIJK010000134.1:0-2922 GCA_044233865.1 Limnohabitans sp. | reverse complement strand
AAGGGTATCCCAGGCAATCGATTTGCCAAGATTGAGGGCGTGGCCGATACAGCGCCTTACAATCCGAATGATCCGAAAGATCCGCGCAACCGGCGAATCAGTATCACGGTGATGAACCAGTAAGACACTCCCAAAAGCAACTTTCTCAAGTTGCTTTTTTTTGGCCTTGACCCCCACAGTCAAATTGATCATAATTATTTCAAGCTTCAACTATTGAAGCTAAAACAATATAAAAATCGGGCTGAACTTCTAGATCAATTTCTCGATGACGGCCGGAATCAAGGAATCGCATCATGAACATCGTGTGCTTAGGCGGCGGGCCTGCGGGCCTGTATTTTGGTTTGCTCATGAAGCTGCGTCACCCCGAGCACCACATCACGGTGCTGGAGCGCAATAAGCCCTATGACACTTTTGGCTGGGGTGTTGTTTTCTCGGATGCCACGATGCTGAGGCTGCAAGTGGCAGACCCCGTGACGGCTTCAGAAATTTTGGGCGCGTTCAATCACTGGGATGACATCGCCGTGCATTTCAAGGGCGAAACCATGCGCTCAGGCGGCCATGGTTTTTGCGGCATTGGCCGCAAGCGCTTGCTCAATATTTTGCAAAAACGCTGTGAAGAGGTGGGCGTTAAGTTGGTGTTTGAAGCCGAAGTCGATGCCAACGCCGACATTGGCTCGCAATACCAAGCCGACCTGGTCATTGCCTGTGATGGTATTAACTCCAAAGTGCGTTCGCGCTTTGCCGCGACCTACAAGCCCAATATCGACGAACGCAAATGTCGTTTTGTGTGGCTGGGTACACGCAAATTGTTTGATGCATTCACTTTTGCAATGGAGGAAACAGAGCACGGATGGTTCCAAGCGCATGCCTATCAATACGATGGTGATACTTCTACCTTCATTGTGGAAACGCCAGAGCCTGTATGGAAAGCGGCAGGTTTTGAAACCATGACGCAAGAAGAGTCGGTCGCTTTTTGCGAAAAGTTATTTGCTAAATACCTCGATGGCCATCCTTTGATGACCAATGCCCAGCACCTGCGCGGCTCTGCACACTGGATTAAATTTCCACGGGTTATTTGCGATCAGTGGGTGCACTGGGACACCACGTCCGATGGCCGCACTGTGCCCTATGTGCTGATGGGCGATGCTGCGCACACAGCACACTTCTCCATTGGCTCTGGCACCAAGCTGGCGCTGGAGGATGCCATTGAATTGGCTGATACCTTTGAGCGGGTGGGTCATGAAGTACAGGGTATGCAAGAAGTGATGGCGGCCTACCAAGCCACGCGCTCCATTGAGGTTTTGAAAATTCAAAATGCCGCGCGCAATTCTACGGAGTGGTTTGAGAATGTGGCGCGGTATGTCAATTTGCCACCGCAGCAATTTGCTTATTCTTTGCTCACTAGAAGTCAGCGCATTTCACATGAAAACTTGCGTCTGAGAGATGCTGACTTTGTTTCGGCCTATGAGCGATTCATGGCGTCCATGATTGAGTTTGATCAGAACGCAAAAGTCAAATCCATACCGCCCATGTTCTTACCTTTACAAGCACGTGGAATCACCTTGAAGAATCGGGTCATGGTATCGCCCATGGCCACCTATTCAGCCACTGACGGTATGCCTTCTGATTTTCATTTAATGCATTACGGTGCTCGTGCAGTAGGGGGCGCAGCCATCGTGTTTACTGAGATGACCTGCGTGACACCAGAAGGGCGAATTACACCAGGTTGTCCTGGCCTGTGGAATGACGAGCAGCAGCATGCTTGGGCACGCATTGTGAATTTGGTG
The DNA here is from genome assembly GCA_044233865.1 of Limnohabitans sp. Classification (GTDB taxonomy): domain Bacteria; phylum Pseudomonadota; class Gammaproteobacteria; order Burkholderiales; family Burkholderiaceae_C; genus Limnohabitans_A. The sequence continues at coordinate 1,135 of JBIIJK010000134.1, read as the reverse complement.
CATGCGCAGTCGGATGCCAAGATCGCTTTGCAATTAGGGCATGCGGGCCGCAAAGGCTCTACACGCCGTGCCTGGGATGGCATGGACATGCCTTTGAACAATGAGGCGCGCGACGGCAACAACTGGAACTTGATGGCGCCCTCAGCCTTGCCTTACATGGAGGGTGTCAGTCAAGTGCCGCATGAAATGACACGTACCGAAATGTTGGCCGTTTTGGCAGCGTTTGTATCGGCAGCAGAGCGCGGTGCCAAAGCTGGTTTTGATTGGTTAGAGTTGCACTGTGCACACGGCTATTTGCTCTCGGGTTTTATTTCGCCCTTAAGCAATCACAGGCAAGATGAATTTGGCGGATCGCTAGAGAATCGACTTAAATTTCCATTGGAAGTATTTGCAGCGCTGCGCAAAGTGTGGCCACAAGACAGACCCATGTCGGTACGCATATCTGCACACGATTGGGTGGAGGGGGGCATCACGCCAGACGATGCCGTAGAGATTGCAAAGCAGTTCAAAGCAGCAGGTGTTGACTTTGTAGATTGCTCTTCAGGGCAAGTGGACAAGCGTGAAAAGCCTGTGTATGGCCGCATGTTTCAAACGCCGTTTGCCGATCGAATTCGCAATGAAGCGGGTGTCAGAACGATTGCGGTGGGCGCAATTTCTGAAGCCGACCATGTGAACAGCATCATCGCGGCAGGCCGTGCCGATTTGTGTGCCATAGCACGGCCGCATTTGGCCAACCCCTCATGGACGATGCAAGAAGCAGCACGCATTGGTTACACCGATTTGAATTGGCACAAGGCCTATGTGTCTGGCAAACGGCAAATGGAAACCAATTATGAGCGAGCGAGCGCCATGAGCGCGCCATCTGCAGCCACCAAAGGAGAAAACTGATGAGTGAAATTCTCAACGCTGATCACGAATACAGATCGCACGCTGCGCAGCATGCTTCATTGAGATTGTGGTTGCGCTTGTTGTCTTGCACCACCCGTGTAGAAGACAAGATTCGACAAAAGCTACGTGAATCATTTGACATTACTCTGCCTCGTTTTGATTTGATGGCGCAGCTTGAAAGACACCCTGATGGTCTCAGCATGGGAGAGTTGTCGCGGCGCATGATGGTCACGGGCGGCAACATCAC
>JBIIJK010000133.1:0-2949 GCA_044233865.1 Limnohabitans sp. | reverse complement strand
GCGTCCATGTCGAGCACAGCGTTGTACTCGTCATAGAACTTGCGGTGCGCTTCGGTGCTGGCATCGTCGCCCTTGATCAGATCTTTGAAGTAATCGTAATGGCTTGTGGCATGGCGATCGGGGTTCATGGCCACGAAGCCAGTGTGCTGCAAGAAGCCAGGGTAGACACGTCGGCCAGCGCCTGGAAAGTTACCAGGCACTTTGTAAATCACATTGTTTTCAAACCACTCGAAACTCTTGTTGGTGGCCAAGTTGTTCACAGACGTGGGCGACTTGCGCGCATCAATGGGGCCACCCATCATGGTCATGGTTAAGGGTGTGGTTTCGCCGCGCGATGCCATGAGTGACACAGCAGCCAACACGGGGACTGTTGGTTGGCAAACACTGATGACATGGCAATTGCCGTATTTGCCTTGCAAATGTCGAATGAACTCTTGAACATAGTTCACATAATCATCAAGGTGAAACTCGCCGTCTGTCAAAGGCACCAGACGAGCATTTTTCCAATCGGTGATGTAAACCTTGTGATCTTTCAACATGGTCTTCACGGTGTCACGCAGCAGGGTGGCGTAGTGACCTGACAAAGGCGCCACAATCAGCACGGCGGGCTGACCCTTCAGCCCGGTCAAAGTAGCAGCATCGTCGGTAAAGCGTTTAAATCTGCGCAGCTCGCAGAATGCTTTGTCAATTTCAATGCGCTCATGAATGGCGACATCGACTTTGCCGACTTGCACAGTGCGAATGCCAAACTCGGGCTTGACATAATCTTTGCCCAAACGGTGCATCAGTTCATAACCTGCCGACACACGGTGGGCCAGTTGCGATTGGCCAAAGGGGTTCAGCGGATTGCTGTACATCTTGGCGGCGGTATGGGCCAAGTCTGCAAAAGGCTCCATGACAGAGCGTTGAGTTTCGTAGATTTGGTAAAGCATGGCTTGAAACCCCTTAATTTATTGCACTGCAGCAATATAGCAGTTGTGGTGACAGCAAAGTGGAGTCGCGCACCTAATTTAATTCACATAAGTGACACCAACTCTGTATACCGTGTCTTTAAATTTAGACAACTTTGGCAATAGCCTGGCAAACATAGTCAATGTTTTTGCTGTTCAGGGCGGCCACGCACATGCGGCCTGTGTCAGTGCCATAAACGCCAAATTCTGAGCGCAGACGCACCATTTGGTCTTTGCTCAGGCCCGAGTAGCTGAACATACCAATTTGAGTCGTGATGAAACTCATGTCTTGTTTCACCCCAGCAGCTTTAAGGCCGTCGACCAACTTTTGGCGCATGGCCTTGATGCGCACCCGCATTTCACCCAGCTCTTTTTCCCAAGTGGCGCGCCACTCAGGGTTGGTCAGCACGGCAGCCACCACTGCACCGCCGTGAATGGGTGGGTTGGAATAGTTGGTACGAATCACAATTTTGAGCTGGCTCAGAACTCGGCCGCATTCTTCTTTGTCGATGCAAACCACAGACAAAGCACCTACGCGCTCGCCATACAAGCTGAAGCTTTTGGAAAAAGAAGTGGACACCAAAAAGTTGAGGCCTGCAGCCACAAACTTGCCAATGACGGCGCCGTCTTCTTGAATGCCATGGCCAAAGCCTTGGTAGGCCATGTCTAAAAATGGCGTGAGGCTTTTGGCTTTGACCACTGCAATCACTTGGTCCCATTGGGCGGCAGTAATGTCATAACCCGTAGGGTTGTGGCAGCAAGCGTGCAAGACCACAATGGTGCCAACTGCTGCAGCGTTCAAGCTGGCCAACATGCCTTCGATGTTCACGCCGCGTTTTTCGGCATCGTAGTAGGCATAACTGTCCACTTGAAAGCCGGCGTTGGTAAACAAGGCGCGATGGTTTTCCCAGCTGGGGTCAGAAATCATGACCTTGGCATGGGGGCTGACTTTTTTCAGAAAATCGGCGCCAATTTTGAGGCCGCCTGTGCCGCCAATGCCTTGCACTGTGGCTACGCGGCCTGACGTCACGGGCTCGCTGTCAGCACCAAACACCAGGCTCTTAACAGCCGCGTCGTAAGCAGCAATGCCGTCGATAGGCAAGTAGCCACGGGCTGTGGGCTTGTCCATCATGGCTTTTTCGGCAGATTGCACACACTCTAAAAGGGGAAGTTTGCCGTTGTCGTCGAAATAAACGCCTACGCCCAAGTTCACTTTGTTGGGGTTGGTGTCGGCTGCGAATTGTTCATTCAAACCCAAGATCGGATCGCGGGGGGCCATTTCGACGGCGGTAAACAGAGACATGAAAAAAGTCCTTGTGGGAGGTTGTAAAAGCAGTTTCTGGCTGGCAGAAACCCAAAACCTAGGTTAGGCTTTAGGGTTGCCCCTAATTTTAACGGCTCTTTTCCCCATTTTTGCCCTCAATTGACACATCTCACGAAGTTCCATGGCCGTATTCCCAGTCTCCTCTGAAGCCCCTATTGAGGCGGTTCCGTATGTTGCCCCCGAGGGTCAATTTGTACATTACGAAGGCTCGCCCTTTGAGTTGTACCAACCTTATCCGCCAGCAGGCGATCAACCCACCGCCATTGTTGAGTTGGTGGAAGGTCTGAACGATGGCGAAGTGTTTCAAACTTTGTTGGGCGTCACAGGCTCGGGCAAGACCTTCACCATGGCCAATGTGATTGCGCAAATGGGCAAACCGGCCATTGTGTTTGCGCCCAACAAAACATTGGCCGCGCAGCTTTATTCTGAGTTCAGAGAGTTCTTCCCTAAAAATGCGGTGGAATATTTTGTCAGTTATTACGACTACTACCAGCCCGAGGCCTATGTGCCGCAGCGTGACTTGTTCATTGAAAAAGACTCTGCCATCAACGAGCACATTGAGCAAATGCGTTTGTCATGCACCAAGAGTTTGATGGAGCGCCGCGATGTGGTCATTGTGGCCACGGTCTCAGCCATTTACGGCATTGGCGAGCCCGAGAGTTATCACCGCATGAT
>JBIIJK010000132.1:0-2972 GCA_044233865.1 Limnohabitans sp. | reverse complement strand
CACCAATACAAACGACTGCTGCTCATGAACATAGAAGCAAACAGCACCACCAAGGCCCAAGGAATGACCGTGACTGTCATCCACACCATGTGAACAAGTGAACGTATGAAGTTCATAGCGCAGGTTCAACAGATTTTTTCAAGAGCACATCCACAAAGGCATTTAGGTCAAGGTGCATTTGTGTGCCTGTCGGAAACACAGGCGGCAGTGCTTGACCGCGCAAAGCTTCCGACTTGCCCGTTAAAACCAAGTGCGGCACGCAACCCGCAGCGGTTGCTGCCATCATGTCGTTCAGGGTGTCTCCCACAAACGCGACGCCTTGCATTTCTAAACCAAATCGCTCTGCAATTTGTTCAATCAAACCTGGCATGGGTTTGCGGCAATTGCATCCGTCTGTAGGCGAATGCGGGCAATAAAAAATAGCATCGACACGCCCGCCCACGGCAGCAAGTTGTTTGAGCATGCGTTTGTGAATGGCGTTCAATGCAGCCACATCCATCAAGCCACGGCCAAGCCCCGACTGGTTGGTGGCAATGACCACGTGGTAGCCCGCATGGTTCAAACGGCTGATGGCCTCTAAAGCGCCAGGCAGCGCACGCCACTCTTCTGGGCTCTTGATGTACTCATCAGAGTCATGGTTGATGGTGCCATCGCGATCAAGAATGACAATTTTCATGAGGCCAAACGCGACAAATCGGCCACACGGTTCATGGCCTCATGCAAACATTTCAGCAAGCCTTGTCGGTTCAGGCGCACGTCCATTTCTTCGGCGTTCACCATGACATCGTCAAAGAAAGCATCAACAGGCGAGCGCAGTGCGGCCAAGGTTTGCAAGGAGCCGGTGTAGTCGCCTGCTTTGAACAAGGCTTCTGATTCAGGTAACAAACGTTGCATTACTTCGTACAAAGCTTGCTCGGCATTTTCTTTGAGCAAAGCTGGATTCACATGCGCATCTACTTCATCGGCCTTCTTCAAAATATTGCCAATGCGTTTGTTGGCTGCCGCCAATGCAGGACTTTCTGGCAATGCGGCAAACGCACGCACAGCCGCCAGCAATTTAGGAACTTGGCCCAAACGTGCAGGATGCAAAGCCAACACCGCATCAACTTCTTGCGCACTGAAGCCTTGCTCGCGCAATGACCCCGCCAAGCGGTCAAACAAAAAGGTGGTCAAGGCTTCTGAAGGATCAGCAATTTTGTCGCCAAACACTGGCACGGCCAGCGCCAGCAATTGACGCCAGTCGAGGGCCAAATCTTTGTCCATGAGCATGCGAATGATGCCCAATGCATGTCGGCGCAACGCAAATGGGTCTTTGTCGCCACTGGGCAAATTGCCAATGCCAAACATGCCCACCAAAGTCTCTAACTTGTCGGCCAATGCCACCACCAAGCCCACGTTGTTGCGCGGTAATTCATCGCCCGCAAAACGCGGGCGGTAATGGTCTTCAATGGCGTCGGCAATGTCATGGCTCAAACCATCGTGGCGCGCATAGTAGCCGCCCATGATGCCCTGAAGTTCTGGAAACTCGCCCACCATGTCGGTGAGTAAATCGGTTTTGGCCAACTGCGCTGCGGTATCTGCCGCTTGCGCAAGTTCATTGCCGCCCAAGGCTTGGCCCAAAGCTTTGGCAATGCCGCGCACGCGCGCCATGCGCTCGCCTTGCGTGCCCAATTTGTTGTGATACACAACTTTGTTGAGACCTTCAACGCGCGACGCCAACGTTTTTTTGCGGTCTTGGTCAAAGAAGAATTTGGCATCGGCCAAACGCGGGCGCACCACACGTTCGTTGCCACCAATCACAGCGCTAGCGTCTGCAGGTGAAATGTTGCTAACGACCAAAAACTGATGCGTGAGCTTGCCTTCTGCAGTGAGCAATGGGAAATACTTTTGATTGGCCTTCATGGTCAAAATCAAACATTCCTGTGGCACTTCCAAGAACTGTTTTTCAAATTCACAAATGAGCACGTTGGGGCGCTCGACCAAAGCAGTCACTTCATCCAGCAAGGCATCGTCATCAATGGCCTTGGCACCACCACCTACTTTGGCTGCAGCGGCATTGAGCTGCTTCACAATTTCTGCGCGGCGCTCTGCAAAGCTGGCAATGACGGCACCATCGCGCGCCAGCGTGGCGGCGTAGCTGTCGGCATCTTGAATGATCAAGGGCGACACATTGGCTTCAAAGCGATGGCCATGCGTGGTTTGTCCGGCTTTCAAGCCCAAGGTTTTCACAGGCACAACTTGCGTGCCATGCAGTGCTACCAAGCCATGTGCAGGCCGCACAAAGTTGACACTGGTCCAGCCTGGCAATTCGCAGTCTGTTTCCAATTGGTAGGTCATGACTTTGGGAATGGGCAACTTGGCCAAGGCCTCGTCCAAAGCCTTTTGCAAGCCTTGCAACAGGGTGGCGCCGGTGGCCACGCTGTCATAAAACAAAGCTTCTGCTTTGCCATCGGGCGCGCGCTTGAGCGTCGCCACAAGCGCTGCAGGGCTTGATACATCTGCACCGAGTGCTTGTAATTTTTTAAGCAAAGCGGGTGTGGCATTGCCACTGGCATCTAAGCCCACCGTGACCGGCATGAGTTTTTGCTGAACCGCTTTGTCGGCGGCTTGAGCAGCTACTTGCGTGACATGCGCTGCCAATCGACGCGGCGATGCGTAGGGCGTGACCACTGCACCGGCACCTGTTAGGCCTGCGTCGCGCAATTGCTCAAACAGCACATTGGCAAATGATTCGCCTAATTTTTTGAGCACCTTGGGCGGTAGCTCTTCGACAAACAATTCGACAAGAAGGTTTTGATGTGTCATTTTGATTCTTGCCTTCAGGCAGCTTTCTTGCTGAGGGCATTGAGCTGTTCAACCCACTCGCGAGGCGCCATGGGGAAGCCCAAACGCTCGCGACTTTCCCAATAACTTTGCGCCACAGCGCGCGCCAAATTGCGAATGCGGCCAATGTAGGCGGCGCGCTCAGTGAC
>JBIIJK010000014.1:0-40669 GCA_044233865.1 Limnohabitans sp. | reverse complement strand
CCATTGACGATTGGATGTCTACCAACTCAGGTGAAAGTGCGTCCTTGAATATTGCGCCATCGCTAGATGCACCAGCCATGTCTGACTCAACACCAAATCTAGACAAGCCCTTGTTAGAAGTACAAGGTCTGCGCAAAGTGTTCAAGCGGTCTGGGCCGTGGTTTCAAAGCGATGACTTTGTCGCGGTTGAAAATGTCAGTTTTCAATTGATGCGAGGCCAAACGGTAGGCTTGGTAGGCGAGTCAGGCTCTGGCAAAACCACTGTGGGCCTGTGTCTCCTAAGGCTGCACGAAGCCACAGCCGGTAAGGTATTTTTTGACGGAAAAAATTTGTTTGACATGTCGAACTCTGAATTTGCAGCCTACAAGCGCAGGCTTCAGATCGTTTTCCAAAATCCGTATGCATCATTGAATCCAAGATTCACAGTGGGAGAAATTTTGAGTGAACCCATGCAACTGCACGGCATTGGCACCAACAGTGCAGATTGGGAGAAGCAATCTCTCAGTTTGCTAGACAAGGTGGGCATGCCGGCATCTGCTTTGAAGCGTTACCCATTTGAGTTTTCGGGTGGCCAGCGACAGCGTATTGCCATTGCCCGTTCTTTAAGTTTGTCACCCGAGGTGGTGGTGCTTGATGAGGCTGTCTCAGCCTTGGACGTTTCGGTTCAAGCCCAGGTCCTTAATTTGCTGAAAGATCTTCAGAAAGAATTGGGCCTAAGTTACTTGTTCATCTCGCATGATTTGGAAGTGGTGCGCTACATGTCCGACTCTTTGTTGGTCATGAACAAAGGTCATGTGGTGGAGCAAGGTGATGCCGCTCAAATTTACCAGGCGCCGCAGCACGCCTACACACAGACCTTGTTGGCGGCGGTGCCAAGAGTCCAAGAAACGATTGGCGTTTAAGGCTTTAGCCTTCTGTGTGATCAACTCAGATGAAGCGTTGAATCTTTGATTTCAGGCAACTGATGAATTGACTTTAGGCGGGGCCGAAGGGTGGCCACCAAGGCCACTAAGAGTGTGCCGATGCCCGCGCACAAAAGTGAACTGCGCATGCCAATGTGCTCTGCCATCCAGCCACCTAAAAGCGCGCCTGGCGCGGCAGGCAAAGTAATCAACCAGCGCATGGTGGTGGTCATGCGTCCTAAAAGCTCGGTGGGTGTGAACGCTTGCCTGAGCGATAAAAAATTCACGAAGAGCAGGGTGGCGCCCCAACTAAAGCAAATGAGCATCCATGAAAATAAAAAAATACTGGGGATCAAGCCCTCAAACAATAAAAGGCTGATCCAGCCAACGGAGGTGATGGCAATGCCCACAATGAGTGCTGGGCCTAAGCCAATTTTTCGAGAGATGGGTGGGCCCGCCATGCCGCCTAAAACAGACCCAAGACCCATGGCCACAAAACTTGAGGCCACCAAAGTTTCATCAAGCCCTAAGTCCTTGACCGCAAAAATAATCTGAACAGCCAGTGCCATTTGTGCAAAAAATTGCCATGCACCCACAATGGCTGCCATTTCAAGAAGCATGGGATGCGAGCGAACAAAGTTGAGTCCTTTCCACAATTCATCTTTGAAAGATCGGTCTTTCCATGTCGACCTTGGGGGCACTTCTTCATGGATGCGAATGCCTTTGAGCATCAGCACAGAACCAATTAATAGCAAAGCGTCCATGACCAAGGCCAAGGGCGCGCCAAATACCCTGATCAAGATGCCTGCTAGCCCTGGGCCCATGACCTCCGCCATAGAACCCGCGATGGCATTTTGAGAATAGGCTTCGACCAATTTGTCTCGCCCCACCAATTGGGTCAGAACCAATTGCGAGGCCGAACCGGCAATGGTGTAGACCGCCCCGATTGCAAAACTGACAACGTACATGAGGTTGATGCTTAAGAGGTCAAGGGCCCATGCCAAGGGAATGGTTAACAATGACAATCCCATGACAATCTCGCCAGCGATGTAGACAGGTAGTTTTTGCATGCGATCTAGCAGCACGCCTCCTGGCAAGGAAAGCAGCACAAAGGGCGCAATTTCCATGGCCGTGAGAAGGCCCATTTGGGTGGGCGAAGCATCAAGTAAGAAAACGGCCGTGAGGGGAAGCGCAAGCAGGGTGATTTGCCCGCCCAAATTGCTGAACAAGATGGAAAACCACATCCGCCTGTAACCGGGGATTTTGAACAGAGGGCTTCTGAAAATGTTCATGCGCTTCGTAACAAACCCCACTAAAACAGAGTTCTAGCAGGGTTTAAAAGATGGCGGAGCAGGCGGGATTCGAACCCGCGGTGGGGATAAACCCACACACGCTTTCCAGGCGTGCGACTTAAACCACTCATCCACCGCTCCGAGCCATTGAGTATAGCAGTTTAGGTATAGATTCTTGAGCTTTGATGCCACTGTAGGGCCGTTTATTCATTACACTTCGCCCCAGTTGTTTACTTTTTTTACCCAAGGCGGTGGCCCTATGAAATTTCGTTTTCCAATCGTCATCATTGACGAAGATTACCGCTCTGAGAACACCTCTGGCCTGGGTATCCGTGCCTTGGCTCAGGCCATTGAAACAGAAGGCTTTGAGGTTCTGGGTGTGACCAGTTATGGCGATCTGTCGCAGTTTGCGCAGCAGCAGTCGCGGGCCAGCGCTTTCATTTTGTCTATTGACGATGAAGAGTTCACCCCCGGACCCGATTTAGATCCTGCCGTTTTAAGTTTGCGTGCCTTCATTGAAGAGGTGCGGCGCAAAAATGCAGATGTGCCTATTTATATTTATGGTGAAACAAAAACTTCACGCCATATACCCAACGACATTTTGCGAGAGTTGCATGGCTTCATTCACATGTTTGAAGACACGCCAGAGTTTGTGTCACGCCACATCATTCGCGAAGCGAAAAGCTATTTAGAAGGTGTTCAGCCTCCGTTTTTCAAAGCTTTGTTGGATTACGCCGAAGACGGATCTTATTCTTGGCACTGCCCGGGTCACTCAGGTGGCGTGGCGTTTTTGAAGAGCCCTGTGGGGCAGATGTACCATCAGTTTTATGGCGAGAACATGTTGCGCGCAGACGTGTGCAACGCAGTGGAAGAGTTGGGTCAACTGTTGGACCACAACGGCGCCATTGGTGAAAGCGAACGCAACGCTGCTCGTATTTTTAATGCCGACCATTGTTTCTTTGTGACCAACGGCACCAGCACATCCAACAAAATAGTGTGGCACCACGCTGTTGCCCCAGGTGATGTGGTGGTGGTCGATCGCAATTGCCACAAGTCCATTTTGCACGCCATCATCATGACGGGTGCCATTCCTGTTTTCTTGAAGCCCACACGAAATCACTACGGCATCATTGGACCCATTCCACAAAGTGAGTTTACGGTGGCCAGCATTCAGGCCAAGATCAAGGCCAACCCATTGCTCAAAGGCATTGATGCCAAAAAAGTGAAACCCAGGGTGATGACCTTGACGCAATCAACTTATGACGGCGTTTTGTACAACACCGAAGCCATCAAAGGCATGCTAGATGGTTATGTTGAAAACCTGCACTTCGACGAAGCTTGGTTGCCTCATGCTGCCTTCCATCCCTTTTACGGCACCTACCATGCCATGGGCAAAAAACGCCCGCGGCCTCAACATTCATTGGTCTACTCCACGCAATCGATTCACAAGTTGTTGGCTGGCATCAGCCAAGCCAGCCATGTGCTCATTCAAGATTCGCAAAACACCAAGCTAGACCGTCACTTGTTTAACGAAGCGTACTTGATGCACACCAGCACAAGCCCACAGTACAGCATCATTGCCAGCTGTGACGTTGCGGCGGCCATGATGGAGCCGCCCGGCGGCACAGCCTTGGTGGAAGAAAGCATTGCCGAGGCGCTTGACTTCCGTCGTGCCATGCGGAAAGTCGATAACGAGTACGGCAAAGACTGGTGGTTCAAGGTTTGGGGGCCTGAAAATTTGGTCGATGAAGGCATCGGTCGCGCCGAAGATTGGATTCTGCGCAGTGACCCCAAAAAGAAGGGCGGCAAGTGGCACGGGTTTGGTCAAATGACAGATGGCTTCAACATGCTTGACCCCATCAAAGCCACCCTTGTTACGCCTGGTTTGAATTTGGATGGCAAGTTTGATAAAACAGGTATTCCAGCTTCTGTGCTGACCAAGTTTTTAACTGAGCACGGCGTGGTGGTTGAAAAAACTGGCTTGTACAGCTTCTTCATTATGTTCACCATTGGTATTACCAAGGGCCGATGGAATTCTTTACTGACTGCTTTGCAACAGTTCAAAGACGACTACGACCGCAATCAACCCATGTGGCGCATCATGCCGGAGTTTTGTCAGAAGCAGCCTAAATATGAGCGCATGGGCTTGCGCGATTTGTGCCAGCACATTCATGCGCTGTATGCCAAATACGATGTAGCACGCCTCACTACTGAAATGTATTTGTCTGACCTAACGCCGGCCATGACGCCAGCAGATGCCTATGCGCACATTGCGCGTCGTCAAACTGAGCGAGTCTCGATTGATGAGCTTGAAGGTCGAATCACCGTGGGGCTTGTGACGCCTTACCCGCCTGGTATTCCTTTGTTGGTTCCGGGTGAAGTTTTCAATAAGAAAATTGTGGATTACCTTAAGTTTTCACGCGAGTTCAATCTTCAATGTCCCGGCTTTGAAACCGATATTCACGGTTTAGTGGAAGAGAAGGGCGATGACGGCGTGAAGCGGTACTTTGCCGATTGCGTGCGTGTTGCAAATAAATCTTGATTGACACAGGCATAAAAAAACCGCTCCAAGGAGCGGTTTTTTTATGCTTAAGCCCCAGAGCCAATCTGGGGTTTTGTGATTAGAACTTGTAGTTCGCTTTGACAACCATTGCACGACCCAGTGGGTCTGTGTAACGTGGGTCGTAACCTTGTTGGAACGTAGCACCTTGGTTAGAGAAAGGTGGCTTGGTATCAAACACGTTGCGAAGCACAGCGCCCAATGTCAGGTTCTTCATGCCTGTATAGCTCACGCCAAAGTCAACCAATGTGTAGGCTTTGACTTCATTGAGGTATTTAGGATCGGCATTTTCATCGGTGTAACCTGTCATGTGACGCACGCCAGTACTGTAACGGTAGTTACCTTGTGCCATGGTGGTGGTCAAGTTGTGCTTCCAACGGAAGATCGGGCTAGCGTCTTTGTACTTGCCCGCGTTTTCAATGTACTCGCCATTGATTTCACGTTGGTATTTGTAGCTGTTCACAAACGTACCGTCGTAGTTGAAGTTGGTCTTCAATCCGGCGATGGTAGTTGAGTAAGCTGCACTGAAGTCCAAGCCATTGGTCTTCACATTGCCCAAGTTGTCGGTCAATGTTTTGATGTACGCAATAGCGTTAGAGCCACCGACAACCTGGCAACGTTCCCACTTTGATGCTTCGGCCGCACTGATGGTGTTGCAACGAACGATCTTGCTGGCGTACTTGCTTGGGTCGTCAAAAATGGTTTGTTCTGGGAAAGAGCCAATCTGGCTCGTCACTTGAACGTTCCAATAGTCAACGGTCATGAGCAGGTTTTTAGTGGGCTGGAAAGCCGTACCGAAACTAACTGCTTTTGACTTCTCTGGCTTGACGTCGGGGTTACCACCGTTCAAAGCTTGAGTTTGTTGACCGCAATCACGCGATGTGATGCCAGCAGCCGTAACATTTCCACCTGGGCACAAGATAGGATCGTTGTAGGGATTGCTGGAGAAAGTACGTGACTGAGGTCCGAACACGTCATCCAAGGATGGTGCGCGGAAGCCCGTGTTGGCAGAACCACGCAACACAGCTGTTGGTGACAGGGTGTAACGGAAGCCGACTTTAGGGTTCACACTGTTGCCAAAGTCGCTGTAATTGTCAGCACGCAAAGCGGCTTGCAATTCCAACTGCTTGGACACAGGGAACAAAGCTTCTGCCACCACAGCTGTCACTGTGCGCGATGCATCATCAACACGGTAGGGGCTGCGACCTGCTGAAGGAACGCTAGTGACCAACGCATCGTCAGTGGCTGTTGAGTAGCCTTCGCGGCGAGCTTCGGCACCCAAAGAGACAGCAGCATTGCCGCCATCCATCTTGAACCAGTCGCGGTTAAAGCGTGCATCGACACCTGTGGCCGTACCACGTCCTGTAGAGAACGTACCACGCGCTTTGGATGCGTCAATGTAATCAAGTGCAGCTTGTGTGTTGCTACCAAATGGGTTTAACAAACCACTTGTAACGCCTGCCTGAATTCTTGATTTGCTGACATAACCATCGGTCGGGCCATCGGAGACCGTGCTGGAAGCTGAGTAGAAGCCAGTTTTGTAGTCCCATGCGCCCGATACACCAGACAAATCAACCACGACACGGTTGGCTGTGGCGTTAGAGGTGTTTTCACGACGACCTGCGGGCACCATGCGCCAGCCAATACCGATCAAGCCTTTGGTGGCATCCAAACCAGTGAAGGATTTTGGATAGAAGGGGCTTGTGATGGGCATGGTCATGCCGGTCACTGGGTCTGGCGCAACGCGAGAAACAGTGGTGTTGTCGGAGTGAACGGCTTCAACTGTCAACAAACGATCGCCACTCAAACGGAACGAGCCCTTGGCATTGATGTTCAGGTTTTCTGTTTTAGGAATGATGTCAATTGCTGATGTGTAATCGTAGCGGCAAGTGACACCACCTTGGTACAGCGATCCTGGAGGCGCGCAAGTTGGCGTTGTGATGTTGCCAGACTTGATGGCGCCTGCCGTGTCGTAGTAGTTGAAGTTGGCAGGGAATGTAGTGCCTGAAGTTTTGTTCAAACCATTGGCTGGAATCACGCCCGTCGCGCCAAAAGCACGTTCCGTGGCTTTTGCGGATGCTTGAGTCTTGTTGTCCAAGGAGAACCACAAGTTGTAACCGTCTTTAGACAAAGAGCCTTGGCCACCAGAGAAGGTGAAGCGCTTGATCTGGCCGCCTGACTGGGATGGAAATGTGTTTTCCACAGCCAAGTCAACACCTTGGTAATCTCGCTTTGTGATGAAGTTGATCACACCACCCACAGCGTCAGTACCGTAAATGGCAGACGCACCATCGCGCAAAACTTCAATGCGATCAAGCGCAGCGAATGGAATGGCATTCAAGTCAACAGCGCTAGCGCCAATGCCGAAGAAGGCCAAACGACGGCCGTTCAACAAAATCAAAGTTTTGTTGGAACCTAGGCCGCGCAAGCTAGCGTAAGCGCCACCGCCTGTGCTAGAGCCAATGCTTTGGCTAGCACCCGTGCTAGATTGGCTGGCTGTAATACGTTGCACAATTTCTTCTGTAGAGGTTACACCCACAGACCTCAACTCATCGGCTGAGTAAATAGAAACTGGCAGGGCACTTTGGTTTTCAATCGAACGTTTGATGGAAGAACCTGTGATAGTCACTGTATCAACCTGTTGAGCTTGTGCAAATTGCATGCTCGCCAGCGTCAAAGCAGTGCCACCGAAAGCCAAGCAAAGTTGGCGATTCAGGGTGCTGATTTTGAATTGAGGCATTATTGAGTCCTTTTGTATCTAAATGAATATGAGTTTGAACATAAAAATGATCTTTCAAAGCAACCAAACAGATGTGTTTGGTCTAAAAAAGACCAAAAGTTACATTTCAATGACTCATGACGTAAATATGTGACAAAACCGAGAAAATTACTATTGTGACTTTCGTAATTGTTAAAAAAAAACAACGCCCGAAGGCGTTGCTTTTCATCTCAAAGAAAGCTGAATTTAAACGCCGCCTATGCCCCCAACAACATGGCTGAATCCACCATCGACATACACAATTTCGGCCGAAATACCGGCTGACAAGGGGCTCATTAAAAAAGCTGCCGTGTTGCCCACATCTTCAATGGTCACATTGCGACGAATGGGCGAAGTAGCGGCAACAGCGCTCAAAATTTTGCCAAAGTCTTTGATGCCACTGGCTGCCAGAGTTTTGATCGGACCCGCACTGATGCCATTCACACGGATCTTTTTGGGCCCCAGAGAATCGGCCAGATAGCGAACTGAGGCTTCGAGTGAAGCCTTGGCCAATCCCATGGTGTTGTAGTTGGGCACAACTTTGACTGCGCCCAGGTAGGTCAAAGTAAGCAAAGCCGCGTCTTCTCTTAAAAAAGGCAAAGCCGCCTTGGCCATGGCAGGAAATGAATAGGCACTGATGTCATGCGCAATTTTGAAGCCTTCGCGACTTAAGCCTTCCATGAAATCGCCTGCAATGGCTTCTCGCGGGGCATAGCCAATACTGTGAACAAATCCATCAAATTGGGGCCAGTGAAGCGACAAGTCTTTGAACAAGTTTTCAATTTGGGCGTCGTCTCCGACATCGCAATCGAAGATCAGCTTTGAGCCAAAGTCTGCAGCAAATTCAGTAATTCTGTCTTTGAAACGTTCTCCCACGTAACTGAAAGCCAACTCGGCACCTTGTGCATGGCACGCTTTGGCAATGCCATAGGCAATCGATCTGTTGGACAAAACCCCCGTGATGAGGATTTTCTTACCCTTTAAAAAGCTCATGTTGTCGCTCTCATTGATCAAAGTCTTATTTTGACACGCTCAGTTTTTGCATCTTGTGATGGTGCTGTTGGCTTTACGCAACAAAAGGTGCTTTCGGTTAATTATGAAGTGGCAGGTCATTAAACTGTCAAATTCATTAAAACTACTAAAAAAAGGTCAACAAGATGTTCAAGCCATCCAAGATCAGTCTGGCAGTCATGGTTCTCATGAGCACAGGTTTTAGCCAAATGTCTATCGCCCAATCTTCAGGATTGGAAGAAGTCACAATCACTGGCTCTAATTTGAAGCGCGCAGACAAAGAGGGCACGTCCCCCATTCAGACCATTACAGCCAAAGAAATTGAGCAGTCTGGTGCAAGCAGCGTTCTGCAACTGTTGAAAGCAGTCCCTTCAATGGGTGTCGGTGGCTACAACGACACGCCTGACCAAAACGGCTTTTCAAGGGGTGTTGCGACTGCCTCTTTGCGCGCTTTGGGCTCTACATCCACATTGATTTTGCTCAATGGCCGACGCATGACGCCTTCAGCTTATGCCAACCCTAACAATGGCCAGTCGACGCTTTATGACTTGAACAGCATTCCAATTTCTGCCATTGAGCGCATTGAAATTTTCAAAGATGGTGCTTCTGCGGTATACGGCTCCGATGCCATGGCCGGTGTGATCAACTTCATCACCAAATCAGGTTTTGTGGGTGGCGAAGTGTCCACGAGCATTGGCGCTAACGACAACCAAGAGTTTGGGCGTCGCAATGTGAACGGCACCCTGGGTGTGGGCGATTACAAAGCCGATGGCAAGAGCCTGATGTTGTCTTTTGATTTATCGACCCAAAATGCCACCAACGTGCGCGATGGCTCGTTTGACATCAAGGCCTCTGAATATGCTGCGATGAACAATCGCTTGAACCCCTATTTCAGCTACGTCACCAATCAGCCGTTCTTTTTCAAAGAGCGTGCTTTGAATTCAAAGTCTTTTTTCACCACGGGCAATGCAACTTCGCCCAACATCTTGAACACCCTGAATTGTGATGCTTCTAAGCAACTGGTTGGTGGATCTGCTTATGGCATTGCGGCTTCAAGCTTTCTGTCAGGACGTACATTCTGTAACTACGATGGCGATGCATTCACTGACGTGCAAACAGCCGGGGAAGACTTTAGTGTTTTAGGCATCGGCAAATTTCGGATCAATGAAAACCTGTCCGCTTTTAGTGAGTTTGCTTTCAATGACACTAAAAGAATATACCGTTCACCTGCACGGACTATCAGTGGTACTTCGCCTACAACCAACTTCTTGGTAGGCGGCATTGCCGATCCGTTCCAAGCCATTTTGCCCATCGGTCATCCCGATAATCCATTCAAAGATGCTCGCACTGCTGTGATCTATCGTTTTGAAAACCTCAAAACAGGCACGAGTTTGCTCAACCAAAATGCACGGGTTTTGGGTGGCTTTAAAGGTGTGCAGGGTGTCTGGGATTGGGAAACTGCAGTCTTGTGGAACCAGTCGCGTCGTGAAGAAACTTCTTATGGCTTCCTCTACTTGCCCACTTTGCGCAAGTTGACGACTGAAAATCGGTCATTGGCTTCACTCGCTGCAGATCCAACAATTTCCAGAGATTTGACCAATGTCGGCGTTGCCGAAATTGTTCAGTGGGATGCCAAGGCCACGCGAGAGTTGGGACAGCTTGCGGGTGGCAAGATTGGCTTAGCGGTAGGTATCGAGGCCCGTCAAGAGCGCCTTGGCATCGATCCCGATCCTGCCAATGCACGCGGTGATATATTAGGTTTGTCTACGACGGCCATTCAAAGTAAGCGCGATGTGATGTCTTCTTTCTTCGAATTCCGTACACCATTCAGCAAAACTTTCGAGATGGATTTTGCAGGCCGTTTTGACAAGTACCCCAGTTTAAAAACCAACTTTGTACCCAAAGTGGGTGCCAAGTGGAAAGCACAAGACGGACTGGCCTTCAGGGGTACCTACTCAGAAGGTTTCCGTGCTCCCGCTTTGTCACAAGTGGCCTCAGGTGGCGCGCAATTCTTCTTAAACGGTACGGTCGATCCAATTCGCTGTCCTGATGGCGTGACGCCCGTTGCAGGCGCGGATCAAACCGATTGCTCTAAGAGTGTGTCAGGTGTGGGCGGTTCCAACCCAGAACTCAAGCCAGAGAAATCCAAGGGTTTCTCGCTGGGCATGATTTACTCACCCACCAAAGACATCGATGTTTTGATTGACACCTACAAAGTGCGTCAAGAAAATGAAGTGGCTTTAGGCAGCGCAACTTATCTGCTCGAGCACCCAGAACGCTTCCCTGCAGATTCAATTACGCGTGACACCAATCCTTTGAACCAATTGAAGGATGCCAACGGCAACCCAATTCCAGGCACTGGCCCCTTGATTGCCGTCAAAACGCCTTGGGTGAACCAAGGCGCCACTGAAATTACCGGCATTGACATCGAGTTGAAGTCTCGCAACAACTTGGGCGAGTATGGTCGTTTGACATCTTCATTCAAGATGACGCACTTAATGTCCTACATGCGCGCAGAAGCACCTGGCGATTTCATGCGCAATGCCGTGGGTACCTATGGTGGTTTGAATGATTGGGCTACTTCTGTCGGTGCCATTCCTCGCAATCGCTTTAGCTTGTCAACCGCCTTAGAACAGGGCCCACACATCTTCCTGGCTGCCATGAAGATGACCACCTCTATTTCGATGGTTCGTCGTTACGACGGCGCTAAAGAGTATCCAGAGTCCTACTGCCATTATGGTTCTGGCCAGCCAAAGACTGCGACATCACTGGGTGGCGTGCCTTTGTACAACACCTACTATCCAGATTGCAAAGTGCCATCATGGAAAACATTTGATGTGGGTTACATGTACAACGGCATTAAGAACTTTAACTTGGGCGTCAACATCTCCAACGTGTTTGACAAGCCAGCACCGTACTATCCAGGCTCTAACACCAGCACCACTGTGCAGCAGGGTTACAGCTCTGGGCTTTACAACAATACAGGTCGTTACACTCGCTTTACAGCCAAGTACACTTTTTAAAACTGTATCGCTTTTGATTTAACTTTTTGTTGGTCATGACTTCCAAAACGCCTCTCAATGAGGCGTTTTTCTTTGATACGGGCTTTTATCACACTGGATTCAGCTTGCGCTAAAGTACAGCATCTCTTGAAAATAAAAACCATGTTCAGCCAAATTAAACGTTTGCATTTTTGTGTTGCCTGCACAGTGGCCTTAAGCCTTCTGGTGGGCTGCGGGGGAGTCACGAACGAACCTGTCCCCAAGGCCCTGCTAGCCGAAAATGTGCTGTTCAGCTCTTATCAAGAGTCGCCTAAATATTTGGATTCGACCTCTTCATACAGCAACAACGAAACGCCTTGGACTTATGCTGTTTATGAACCGCCTTTGAAATACCACTACCTCAAAAGGCCCTATGAGTTGGAACCCCGAACTCTGACAGCCTTGCCCAGTGTGAAATTTTTGAGCAAGGAAGGCAAAGAACTGTCTGTTCAGACGCCCGGTGATCAAATTGCCGAAAGCGTCTTTGAGCTCAAAATTCAGCCAGGCATTTTGTACCAGCCGCATCCAGCGTTTGCCAAAAAGGATGATGGCCAGTACCGGTATTTGTCTTTGAAGGACTCTGACATTGAAGGCATTCGGAGGCCTTATGACTTTGAACACATGGGCACTCGCGAGCTGCTTGCTGAAGACTACGCCTATGCCATTAAGCGGTTGGCAACGCCTCGCATCAAGTCCCCCTCGTTTGGTTTTCTGTCGGAAAAAATTGTAGGGCTCACAGAATATGGCAAACAAATCAAAACCTTCAATGAAAAACTGAAGGAAGGCAAATCAGCCAGAGAGGTTGGGCCCCTTGGCCATCTGCCTTGGCTTGATTTTAGAGAGCATGCGCTTTCTGGCGTCGAAGTTCTAGACTCGCACACCTTGAAAATCAGGGTGGTGGGCAAGTACCCGCAGTTTAAATATTGGTTGGCCATGACCTTCTTCTCACCCATCCCTTGGGAAGTTGATGCTTTTTATGCGCAAAATGGCATGTCACGTCGAAACTTAAATCCTGACACATGGCCAGTCGGAACCGGGCCTTACATGCTGACCGAATATGTTCCCAATTCGCGCATGGAGTTGGTTCGCAATCCCAATTACCGAGGTGTTCCTTATCCATGCGAGGGCGCGCCAGGCGACCAAGAAAAAGGCCTGTTGAAGGACTGTGGCAAAAGAACGCCCTTTGTTGACAAGGTGGTGTCGGTCATTGAAAAAGAAGCAACTTCGGTGGCCACCAAATTCATTCAAGGTTACTACGATATTCCGCAACTTGAACGTGGCGAGCCAGGCATTGGGTACCAGGTTTCAATTCAAGATGGCACCGGACGCGCCAAAGAATTGCTTGAGCGAAAGATTCAACTGCCCAGCACCATTCAAGTTGGTTTTTGGCACTTTGGGTTCAATTGGTTAGACCCCGTCGTGGGCTTGGGAAAAACACCTGAAGACCAAATTCGCAATAAAAAATTGAGGCAAGCATTGGCCATTGCCTTTGACTTTGAAGAGTATGTCTCTATCTTCGAAGATGACCGTGCGCAGGTGAATCACAGCGTGGTAGTACCTGGTTTATTTGGCAACAACTTGTCCAATCACAACCCCTTCATTTACGACAAAATGCCCGATGGCAAATTCAAACGCAAGTCAATAGAAGTAGCGAAAAAATTATTGGCCGAGGCAGGCTATCCAGACGGCAGAGATCTCAAAACAGGACAACCATTGGTGTTGAACTATGACACCCAGGGTGTGGGCCCTGGCTACAAGGCACGCTTGGATTGGGTGTCTAAACAATTTGCCAAGCTCAATGTCCAAATTGAAATTCGAAACACAGACTACAACCGTTTTCAAGACAAAATGCGCAAAGGCTCTGCCCAATTCTTTTTCTGGGGATGGCTGGCTGACTATCCTGATCCAGAAAATTTTCTGTTCTTGTTGTACGGCCCAAACTCTAAGGCCAAGTTTGACGGTGAAAATGCAAGCAATTTTGCACACCCTGAGTTTGATCGATTGTTCGATCGCATGAAAGACCTTGAAGATACGCCGGAAAGGGCCGCCATGATTGCCCGCATGATTGAAATCATGCAGGAAGAAATGCCCATGTTGTTTGGTTGGTCTGAAGAATTTGGCGGCGCCTACCATCAGTGGGTAAGTAACGGAAAGCCCTCCAACATCATTCGCGACAACTTGCCGTATTTGAGAATTGATGCCCCGCTGCGCATCAGCAAAATCAAAGATTGGAACCAAGCCATTTGGTGGCCTCTTGCCGTGTTGCCTCTGTTATCACTTGCAGTTGCTTGGCCTGCTTGGCAAGCTTGGCGAAGGCGTCAATCACAGCGTGCCGTGCAAACGGGCGTTGCCACAACAAGGAGTTTGTGATGCTGCGATTCTTAACAAGAAAGTTGGCCTATGGCTTGGCCATTTTGATTGGCATTAACTTACTTACCTTTGTACTTTTTTTCAAAGTGAACACGCCAGACGACATGGCACGCATGCAATTGGGAGGTAAGCGCGTCACACCCGATGCCATTGAAAAATGGAAGGCAGAACGGGGCTATGACAGGCCTTTGTTTTTCAATGAACAAGAGCAGGGCATTGCAAAATTAAGCAATACATTGTTTATGGACAGTTCTTTGCGAATGTTTGCCTTTGACTTTGGTAGGGCAGACAGTGGCCGTGACATTGCTTCAGAAATTGTGAGGCGTGCTGGGCCTTCTATTGCGCTGGCGTTACCGACTTTTGTTGTTGGCTTGGGCGTGTCGATCGTGTTGGCTCTGGGCTTGGCATTTTTTAGAGCCACCTACCTTGATTTTTGGGGCACCGTTTTGTGCGTGGTGTTGATGTCCATTTCGTCTTTGTTTTTCATCGTCATGGGGCAGTTCATGTTCTCGCGTGTGTTGCAGCTGATGCCCGTATCGGGCTTTGCGCCAGGGCTGGATGCTTGGCGTTTCTTGGTGCTTCCCATTGCTGTGGGTATCTTGTCTAGACTGGGTGGCGAGGTGCGATTTAACAGAACGCTTTTCATGGAAGAAATTGGCAAGGACTATGTTCGAACAGCTAGATCCAAAGGCTTGTCTGAAAGCAGGGTCCTTTTGGTTCATGTTCTTCGAAATGCACTCATCCCCATCTTGAGTGCTTCTGTGGCCGTGATTCCTTTGCTGTTCATGGGCAGTTTGATCACAGAATCATTTTTTGCCATTCCAGGTTTAGGCAGTTATTTGATTGAAGCCATTGCAGGCCAAGACTTTGCCATCGTTCGAGCGATGGTTTTCATTGGTTCATTTTTGTACATTCTTGGTTTGATCTTGACCGACATCAGCTATACGTTGGCTGATCCACGCATTCGTTTGCAGTAAGCGCACCATGCAACCCGTATTCCTGATAACCGATATTTTTGTTTATGCCATCCTGCTGTTTGTACTTTGGTACATCTGGCATGTTCGGTCCGATCGCAACCTCAGAGCCAATTGGCGCTTGGCCATGAAACGGCCTGTGGCCATGGTCAGCAGCATGGTCTTGGGATTCTTTTTGTTGGTAGCGTTCACAGACTCCATTCACTACAGAAAAGTTTTGCCATCTGCACCAGGTCAGGCTGTTCAATATTCATCTGAAGCCAATTCAGTTCTTGATGAAATATTGCAACCCCTCGCAACTGCCAGAGAGCGAAGTTATTCAGAACCACTGTCGGCAGTTGCATTTCGAAAAGAAACTTTCGAGCGTGATGGGGTGTCAGTCCGTGACTATCCGCGCCTGCGATTTGGCGGCAAACACCTCGACCAACCTGAGCTTCAACTGTCGTCCGATGTTTACCAAAGAACTTCAGTTGCGCTTGGGTGGGCAATTTGCATTGTGGTTGGCGTGCTTGTGCTTGGACTCTTGCTGGCCAGTTATGGAAGTCGGCAAAGTTTGGCAATCGTTACTTCTAAGTTTCTACATGGACAAACCGAATGGCCATGGCGCTCAATGGCCATCACCTTCACGCTCATGACCTTGGCAATCTGCTGGGTGGCATTTCTGTCACAGGGCTATCATGTTTTTGGCACTGATCGAACTGGCAATTCAGTATTGGTCTTTGCTATGAAAAGCGTCCGCACCGCTTTGGTCATTGGTGGGTTAACGACGTTGGTGGTATTACCTTTGGCACTGCTGCTGGGCGTCATGGCAGGCTATTTGCGCGGATGGGTAGATGAGGTCATTCAATATGTCTATACCCTGCTTGCATCGATTCCAGATGTGCTTTTGATTGCAGCCTCGGTATTGCTGCTTCAGGTTTTCATCGATAAAAATCAAGGTATTTTTGAAACATCTTTAGAACGTGCCGATGCCCGCTTGTTTTTCTTATGCATCATCTTAGGTATCACCTCGTTCACGGGGCTGTGCCGACTGGTTCGCGGTGAAACTCTCAAGTTGCGCGAATTGGAATACATCCAGTCTGCCAGAGCTTTTGGTGTTTCAACGCCTCGCGTTTTATGGCGTCACATCGTGCCGAATTTGATGCACTTGGTGCTCATCAATACCGTGATGCAATTTTCTAGCTTTGTCTTGGCTGAGGCTGTTTTGTCTTATGTCGGCGTAGGTGTCGATCCAAAGACCGCCAGTTTTGGCGTCATGATTAACACTGCTCGCGCGGAACTGGCGGCAACGCCTTTGGTTTGGTGGACACTGACGACGGCCTTTGGTTTTATGTTCCTGATTGTGCTCAGTGCCAACTTACTGGCTGATGCCATCAGAGATGCCTTCGATCCTCGAACCAGACTTCGCAATGCAAGCTCAGCGACAGCCCCGACACAAGAGGTGGCAGCATGACCCAGCAACTGAACGTCAAGAATCTGGTGGTTGATTTGCAAACTGAGTTGGGCATGGCCCGCGCGGTGGATGCACTGAATTTGACGCTGCAAAAAGGCCAAACATTTGCATTGGTCGGCGAATCCGGTTGCGGCAAATCCATGACCGCACTCTCTTTGTTGCGCTTGCTACCTGACAATGCTGTCATTCAAAGCGGCCAAGTCAAATTATCGGATGTCGATGTATTTCAGCTCAGTGAAAATCAGATGCGATCGATTCGAGGACGTCGCATCTCCATCATTTTTCAAGAGCCATCCACCAGCCTGAATCCGGTCATGACGGTAGGTGATCAAATTTTGGAAGTTATTCTTCAGCACACTTCCTTGAAAGGGAATGAAGCGCGTTCGCGCGCTATTGAATGGCTGACCAAAGTAGGCTTGCCAGAGCCAGCAAGGCGAATGGGCAATTACCCTTTTGAAATGTCAGGCGGTCAATTGCAGCGGGTCATGATTGCGATCGCCTTGGCAGCAGAACCAGATTTATTGATTGCAGACGAGCCTACAACGGCTCTGGATGTGACCATTCAAGCGCAGATTTTGGACTTGCTGAAAAGCCTGCAAAAGGAGCGCGGCATGGCCATGCTTCTCATCACCCATGATCTGGCCGTTGTGAGTGGCATGGCAGACCAAGTGGCCTTGATGTATGCCGGCCAAATCGTTGAAGTCGCTTCGGCAGCAGATTTTTTTGTTCGGCCGTCGCATCCTTATGCCAAGTTGTTGCTTCAGGCATTGCCCGGAGAAGACTTAAGAGGTCGTCAACTGGCGGCCATTCATGGCACGGTACCCGCTTTAACGCAGACTTTTCATGGCTGTCGCTTTGCGCCAAGATGCCCCTATCAAACAGAATCATGTGTTGAAAAATCAGTCCTGATGACGGCCCTGACTGAAGATCACCATGTTCGATGCGTCAGGGTTCATGATGTCGGACTTCAAGCCTTGTCTCTGCCACCCTTGCTAGATCGTTCAAGCATTGTGGCAAATGATCACTCAGTCTTGCTATCTGTCCAAAACTTGTCCGTTGCTTATTCAATGGGTGGCGGGGTATTGGGCGGGCGTCAAAGCTTTCAGGCCGTAAAGAACGTCAGTTTTGACATTCAAAAAGGCCAAACATTGGCTTTGGTTGGGGAATCAGGTTGTGGCAAAACCACCATCGGCAAAGCGCTTCTTCAATTGTTAACACCTCAAACCCAGGTCACTGGCCTGGCTGTTCTTCAGGGGCAAAATTTGTTCCAATTGAAGGGACGCGAGTTGATGGCCTCGCGGCGTCAATTGCAAATTATTTTCCAAAATCCTTTTGCTTCCTTGAATCCTCGCATGCGAGTGCAGGAAATATTGGAAGAGGGCATGAAGAGCCTTCACCCCGAGTGGTCAAGTGATCAACGTCAGGCGGACTTGAAGGTTTTGATGGATCAGGTGGGGCTCCGCAAAGATGCCCTCGACCGGTATCCTCACGAGTTTTCAGGCGGCCAGCGACAGAGAATTGCCATTGCGAGAGCGTTGGCGGTTAAACCAAGTCTGATCGTTTGCGATGAGCCCACATCGGCTCTGGATGTGTCGGTTCAAGCGCAAATTTTGAACTTGCTGAGAGAACTTCAAGATTCGCTGGGTGTCAGCTTCCTTTTTGTGACCCACAACATCGGGGTTGTGGCTTATTTGGCCGACAGAGTGGCTGTTATGCATGAAGGGGAAATTGTTGAAATTGGAGATGCCTCTCAAATTTTGAACAATCCGCAGGCGGCCTACACAAAAACCTTGCTTTCAGCCGTGCCCCAATTGAACCAGACACTGGCCTAAGTTGCCGCTTTTTTCCAACAAAATCGTTCCAAATCAAGTATTTATGGATTAGAATGCGGGTTCACGACCAAACGGGCGGGTTTTCACCGCCCGTTTTTTTTGGGCGATCGATTAGTGAGCAGGGTTTTTACCGCTCAAAAATCCTTTGAAAAATGAAGCAATTTTGAGTTAACCCTTTTTAAAAAGATCCATTTCGAGTGGCATTGCAGCAGATTGTTGAAGAAACCGTAGCCGGTTTGGGCTACGAACTGGTTGAGATTGAACGCTCAGCCGGTGGTCTCGTGCGCATCACCATCGACAACCCTTGGCAGGATGGTGTTGACCGATTCGACATACCGTTGGTCACCGTTGAAGATTGTGAAAAAGTCAATCGCCAATTGATGTTTGCACTTGAGGTAGACGGTGCTGAATACCGCCGTTTAGAAGTGTCATCCCCTGGCATTGATCGACCGCTGCGCAATGAAAAAGACTTGGCCCGGTTTGAAGGCGAGTTGATTGACATCACGCTAAAGGCCCCCATGGGTGAGGCTGCTGCTGGATTGGTCAATGCAACGCGAAAGAAGTTCAGGGGAACGCTTGAAAAAGCCGATGCCGAGAATACATGGCAAATTGTTTGGTCAGATGCGCCCGAGCCAAAGCCGGGTGCGCGTGTCAGCAAGAATCGTCCGCCAGTGCCCCTGCAAGTGCTTGGGTTTTATTTGAATGAATTAAGAGAGGCGCGTCTCGCGCCAGTGGTTGATTTCAAGGGCCGTAAGCCCAAAACAGACTTAGGAGAGAATTAACATGAACCGCGAACTGTTGATGCTGGTTGAAGCCATATCACGTGAAAAGAACGTAGAACGTGACATCGTCTTTGGTGCCGTTGAATCTGCTTTAGCCCAAGCTACTAAAAAGCTGTATGAGGGTGATGTCGATATTCGCGTCGCCATTGACCGTGACAGCGGCAACTACGAAACTTTCCGCCGTTGGCATGTGGTGCCAGATGAAGCAGGTTTGCAATTGCCCGATCAAGAAATTTTGCTCTTTGAAGCAATAGAGCAAATTGCAGACATTGAAGTCGACGAGTACATCGAAGAGTCGGTTGAATCATTGCCCATTGGCCGCATTGGCGCCATGGCGGCCAAACAAGTCATCTTGCAAAAGATTCGCGATGCCGAGCGCGAAATGTTGCTCAACGAGTTCATGGCGCGCGGCGAGAAAATTTTGGTTGGTACCGTCAAGCGGATGGACAAGGGCGACATCATTGTCGAGTCAGGTCGTGTTGAAGGCCGACTGCGCCGCAGCGAAATGATTCCCAAAGAGAACCTTCGCAATGGCGACCGTGTACGCGCCATGATCATGGAAGTTGATCTCACCTTGCGGGGTGCGCCCATTATCTTGTCTCGTTCCTCACCCGAATTCATGATTGAACTTTTCAGTCAAGAAGTGCCAGAAATTGAACAAGGCTTGTTAGAGATTAAATCTTGCGCACGCGACCCCGGTTCACGCGCCAAGATTGCAGTGTTGTCTCATGACAAACGCGTTGATCCAATCGGCACCTGCGTCGGCGTTCGCGGAACCCGCGTCAATGGCGTTACCAACGAATTGGCCGGTGAGCGTGTTGACATTGTGCTGTGGAGTGAAGATCCAGCTCAATTTGTCATTGGCGCTTTGGCACCTGCCAACGTTCAATCCATTGTGGTGGACGAAGAAAAGCACGCCATGGACGTGGTTGTGGATGAAGAAAATTTGGCCATTGCCATTGGCCGCGGCGGACAAAATGTTCGCTTGGCATCCGACCTCACCGGTTGGAAAATCAATATCATGGACGCCGCTGAATCTGCTCAAAAGCAAGCTGAGGAAACAACCGGCATTCGCGCGTTGTTCATGGAAAAATTGGATGTTGACCAAGAAATCGCAGACATTCTGATTGAAGAAGGCTTCACAAGCTTGGAAGAAGTGGCGTATGTGCCCATCCAAGAAATGTTGGAGATTGAAAGCTTCGATGAAGATACTGTGAATGAACTGCGCACTCGCGCCAAGGATGCTTTGCTCACACAAGAAATCGTGCGAGAAGAAAGTGTTGACGATGTCTCTCAAGACCTCCGTGATCTAGAAGGCCTGACCCCCGAACTGATTGCTAAATTGGTTGAAGCGGGTATCAATACACGCGACGATCTGGCCGACTTGGCCACTGACGAACTCACCGACATCACCGGACAAACCGATGGTGAAGCCACCGCCCTGATCATGAAAGCCCGTGAACATTGGTTCGCTGGTCAGGCCTAATCTCAAGGAGGCTAGAACCCCATATGTCCAGTAATACTGTCGCCGAGTTCGCTAGCGAACTCAAAAAATCACCAGATACTTTGCTAGAGCAGTTGCACTCAGCAGGTGTCGACAAGTCAGCGGCCACCGACGCGCTGACTGAAAACGACAAGCAAAAGCTATTAAGCTATTTGCAAGCCAGTCATGGCACTGTCGCCGGCGAGCGTAAAAAGATCACGTTGGTGAAAAAATCTACCAGCGAAATCAAGCAAGCCGATGCCACAGGCAAAGCCAGAACCATTCAAGTTGAAGTGCGTAAAAAACGCACCTTCATCAAGCGCGATGACGAAGTTGAAACGACATCAATCGAGCCTATCGAGCCTGTTGCACCTTTCATTGATCATGCTGAATTGGCAAAGCGCGAAGAAGAAGCCCGCAGTCAGGCCGAGTTACTAAGGCGTCAAGAAGAAGAGTTGGCCGAAAAACGCCGTGAACGTGAGGCCAAGGAACTGGCCAAACGCGAAGAGGCTAAAGCCAAGCAAGCGTCTGAAACCGATGACGCTGCTATTGCGCAATCACCCGAAGAGCTTGTGGCTCAAGCCGCTGCCATTCGCAGTGCCAAGGTCGCCGCTGCTCAACACGAGGCAGATAGCATCAATGCTGCATCTAAGCCTGTTGATCCCTCGATTACTCAGTCTGCCGAAAATGATCGCGTGAATGCTGAGGCCTTGGTCAAAGCTGACAAGGTAGCCAAGATCAAAGCTGCAGAAGATCAGGCTGATGCTGATGCAAAAGCCATCATTGAAGATGAAGCAGTTCGTGAACGTGATCTGAATCAACGCCGCAATAAAGCGTTGGCAGAAGCCGAAGCCATTCGCGCCATGATGAGTGGCCCAGCTAAAAAGGCACCCCCTAAAGAAGTTCCTAAAGTCGATCCCAAAGCTGCCAAAGGAACGCTCCACAAACCAGCTCAAGTGCCAGGCGCTGTTTCCAAAAAAGCAGCTGCCACAACAGAAGCCAAAGATGCTGCACCTGGCGGTAACAAGGAAGTTAAATCTGCCAAGCTTTCTTCTAGTTGGGCGGGCGATCCTGCCAAAAAGAAAGCCATTCCAACACGTGGCGATACCAGCGGTGGCGTTGGAAGAAACAACTGGCGCGGCGGACCTAAAAACCGCAGAGGCAACGAGCGTGATCGCGAAGAAAATGTGCAAGCGGCACCTGCAGAAACGCGCGTCATTGAAGTTCACGTGCCAGAAACCATTACGGTTGCCGAGTTGGCTCACAAGATGGCCATCAAGGCTTCTGAGGTCATCAAGCAGCTCATGAAACTGGGTCAGATGGTCACCATCAACCAGCCTTTGGACCAAGACACCGCCATGATTTTGGTGGAAGAGTTGGGCCACAAAGCCGTGGTTGCTGCGCTAGACGACCCAGAAGCATTCACCGATGAAGAAGTTTCACAAAGTGATGCGCCATTGTTGCCACGTGCGCCTGTGGTCACCGTCATGGGACACGTCGATCATGGCAAAACTTCATTGCTTGACTACATTCGCCGTGCCAAAGTGGCGTCTGGCGAAGCCGGTGGCATTACTCAGCACATTGGCGCCTATCACGTTCAAACAGATCGTGGCATGGTGTCCTTTTTGGACACGCCAGGCCACGAAGCCTTTACGGCCATGCGAGCCCGTGGCGCACAAGCCACAGACATCGTCATTTTGGTGGTTGCCGCCGATGACGGCGTGATGCCGCAAACCAAAGAAGCCATCAAGCATGCCAAAGCAGCGGGTGTTCCCATCGTTGTGGCCATCAACAAAATTGACAAGCCCGATGCCAACCTCGACCGCGTCAAAGGCGAGTTGGTCGCAGAAGAAGTGGTGCCTGAAGAGTTTGGTGGTGAGTCACCTTTCGTGGGAGTTTCCGCCAAAACAGGTGCCGGCATTGATGCTTTGCTAGAGCAAGTTTTGTTGCAAGCCGAGGTGCTCGAGCTGCGTGCCCCTGTTGCTGCAGCTGCCAAAGGCTTGGTCATTGAAGCGCGTTTGGACAAAGGTCGTGGTCCTGTGGCCACCATTCTTGTTCAGTCGGGCACCTTGTCTACTGGCGATGTGGTGTTGGCGGGCCAAACATTTGGCCGTGTTCGAGCCATGTTGGATGAAAACGGCAAGGCCATTAAATCGGCTGGCCCTTCCATTCCTGTCGAGATTCAAGGTTTGACGGAGGTGCCACAAGCTGGTGACGAATTCATGGTCCTCAGTGACGAACGTCGCGCCCGTGAAATTGCCACATACCGTGCTGGTAAATTCCGCAACACCAAACTGGCCAAGCAGCAAGCCGCCAAGTTGGAAAACATGTTCTCAGACATGAGTGCTGGCGAAGTCAAAACTTTGCCCATCATTGTCAAAGCAGATGTACAAGGTTCGCAAGAAGCCTTGGCCGCTTCGTTGCTCAAACTGTCTACCGACGAGATCAAAGTTCAATTGGTTTATGCCGCTGTGGGTGGCATTAGCGAGTCCGACATCAATTTGGCCATCGCTTCCAGAGCGGTTGTCATTGGCTTCAATGTGCGTGCCGATGCAGGTGCGCGCAAACAAGCCGAGAGCAATGGCGTTAGCATCAATTACTACAACATCATTTATGACGCGGTAGACGAATTGAAAGCGGCCATGTCGGGCATGTTGGCCCCAGAGCAAAAAGAAGAAGTCATTGGTATGGCCGAAATTCGGACCGTGTTTGTGGCTTCCAAAATTGGTACGGTTGCGGGTTGTATGGTCACCACCGGCCAGGTCACGCGTTCTTCCAAGTTCCGTTTGCTGCGCGACAACGTGGTTATCTATACCGGCGATATCGACTCACTCAAACGACTCAAAGACGACGTTCGCGAAGTCAAAGAAGGTTTCGAGTGCGGTATCAAACTCAAAAACTACAACGACATTTCAGTGGGCGACCAACTCGAGTTCTTTGAAGTTAAAGAAATCGCTCGAACGATTTAACTTAACCCATCTGGCAATCAATAAGTCACCATGGCTCGCAAACCAACCAGCTCAGCCCATCGCGGATTTCGCGTGGCCGACCAGATCCAAAGGGATCTGTCGGAGCTGATTGCGCGCGAGCTCAAAGATCCCCGGGTGGGCATGGTCACTTTGAATGCAGTTGAGGTCACCCCTGATTACGCACATGCCAAGGTGTTTTTCAGCCTGATCACGGGCAAGCCAGAGGAGGCCACTGAAGGCTTAAATGCTGCGGCTGGTTTTCTGCGAAATGGCTTGTTCAAGCGTTTGCAAATTCACACAGTTCCCACACTCCATTTCATTTTTGATCGCACCACCGAGCGTGCATCGGACATGAATGCCTTGATCTCCAAGGCAGTGGCTTCGCGTTCCAAAGACGAGGTCTAACATGAACGCGCCACGCACCAGGGTGCAACGGCGCCCTGTGCATGGGGTGCTGTTGCTAGACAAACCATATGGGTTGTCGAGTAACGATGCTTTGCAAAAGGCTAAGTGGTTGTTGCGCGCTGAAAAAGCAGGGCACACGGGCACCTTAGATCCTCTGGCTACAGGTGTCTTGCCATTGTGTTTTGGCGCAGCCACCAAGTTCAGCCAGTTGCACCTTGATGCAGATAAATCTTATGAAGCCATTGCCGTTTTGGGTGTTCAAACCAGCACCGGCGATCTAGAGGGTGAAGTTGTTGCAGAAAAGCCTGTGAACTTTACGCCTGAACAGCTTCAGCAAGTGCAGCTTAAGTTCACTGGCCCCATTGATCAAATTCCACCCATGTACAGCGCCTTGAAAAAGGACGGCAAAGCCTTGTACGACTACGCGCGTGCTGGCATTGAAGTAGAGCGCGAAGCACGGCACATCGTGATTCACAAATTGGCGCTTGCAGAAATCGAACCGCAAAACAACCAGCGCCGTTTAAAAATCACGGTCACTTGCAGCAAGGGCACCTACATTCGCACCTTGGGCGAAGACATTGCCGTGTCGCTAGGCACCTGTGCGCACCTTAGCGCACTGCGCCGCATTCAAACGGGCCCCTTTACACAAGCCGAATGCCTCAGCATTCAAGACTTAGAAGCTTTGCCAGAAGCAGAGCGAGAAATGAAATTGTTGCCCGTCGACGCTTTGCTCGACGGTCATACCCCTGTCACCTTGCCCGCAGATGATGCTGGCAGATTCTTAAGCGGCGTGCGCCGTCGGGGCGATTGGCCCGACAACTTGCATGTTGCTGTGTACGGCGATTCACCGCGCGCGCTCTTGGGTACTGCGCACGTGAAAGCTGGTGAACTTATTCCGGGGCGCTTACTCAGCCCCCTAGAGATTCAATCAATTTTGGAGAAGGCCTTAGCATGACTAGACAAATTCGTAACATTGCGATCATCGCCCACGTTGACCACGGTAAAACTACCATGGTTGATCAACTGCTTCGTCAATCTGGCACTTTTGCCGAACACGAAAAAGTGGTCGACACGGTCATGGACAACAACGCCATTGAGCGTGAGCGCGGTATTACCATCTTGGCAAAGAACTGTGCCGTCAGCTGGGAAGGCACGCACATCAACATCGTTGACACCCCCGGCCACGCCGACTTCGGCGGCGAAGTAGAACGTGCTTTGTCCATGGTGGACGGCGTGGTGTTGCTCATTGATGCGCAAGAAGGCCCCATGCCCCAAACGCGTTTCGTGACCAAAAAAGCTTTGGCCTTGGGTCTTAAGCCTATCGTGGTGGTCAACAAAGTTGACAAGCCAGGCGCCAACCCTGACAAAGTGGTCAATCAGGCCTTCGACTTGTTTGACAAATTGGGTGCTACTGACGAACAGCTGGATTTCCCTGTGGTGTATGCCTCTGGTATCAACGGCTGGACATCAATGACGGAGGGTGCGCCAGGCGAGCAGTGGGGCCCTGACATGTCTGCACTTTTCAACACAGTGCTTAGCCATGTGCCAGCACAAGCTGGTGACCCAGATGCACCATTGCAATTGCAAATTTCTGCACTTGATTTTTCAACCTTTGTGGGTCGCATTGGTGTGGGCCGTATCAGCCAAGGCACGATCAAACCCATGATGGATGTGATGGTCATGGAAGGACCCGATGGCACTGCTATCAAAGGCCGCGTCAATCAAGTTCTGACGTTTCGTGGCTTGGACCGAGTTCAAGTGACCGAAGCTGGCCCTGGCGACATTGTGCTCATCAACGGTATTGCCGATTTGAACATCGGCGTCACAGTCACTGACCCCGCAAATCCTGCACCCTTGCCGATGCTCAAAATCGATGAGCCCACATTGACCATGAATTTCTGCGTGAACACCAGCCCCTTGGCCGGTCGTGAAGGCAAGTATGTCACCAGCCGTCAAATTTGGGATCGTCTGCAAAAAGAACTGCAGCACAACGTTGCATTGCGCGTGAAAGAAACCGATGAAGAAGGTATCTTTGACGTGGCAGGCCGTGGTGAATTGCACCTCACCATCTTGCTCGAAAACATGCGCCGTGAAGGCTACGAGCTGGCTGTGTCTAAACCCCGCGTGGTTTACCGCGACGTCAATGGCGAGCGTCATGAGCCTATCGAGTTGGTGACAGCCGACATCGAAGAAACACACCAAGGCGGCGTGATGCAAGCCTTGGGTGAGCGCAAAGGCGAACTCGTGAACATGGAACCCGATGGTCGCGGCCGTGTGCGTTTGGAATACCGCATTCCTGCCCGTGGTTTGATTGGCTTTACCAACGAGTTCTTGAACTTAACGCGTGGCTCTGGTTTGATTTCCAACATCTTTGACAGCTATGAAGCACACAAAGGTGAAATTGGTGGGCGTAAAAACGGCGTACTGATTTCCATGGACGACGGTGAAATTTTCACCTATGCTTTGGGCAAATTGGACGACCGCGGTCGCATGTTTGTGAAGGCCAACGATCCTGTGTACGAAGGCATGATTGTGGGTATTCATAGCCGTGACAACGACTTGGTGGTGAACGCTACACGTACCAAGCAACTCACCAACTTCCGCGTCTCTGGCAAAGAAGACGCCATCAAAATTACGCCGCCAATTGACCTCACGCTTGAGTACGGCGTTGAGTTCATTGACGATGACGAGTTGGTGGAAATTACGCCTAAGAGTGTTCGTCTGCGCAAGCGCTTCTTGAAAGAGCACGAGCGCAAGAAGGCGGGTCGCGCTTAACCTGCGATCAAGTCGATAATCCATACAGGCACCCAAAGTGCTCAAACTCAAACACGGTCACGCAGTTGCCTTGATGGTGCTGGTGACCGCTATGTGGTCCATTGCGGGTGTCGTCACAAGACATCTTGATCAAGCGCGGGGCTTTGAAGTGACCTTCTGGCGCAGTGCCTTCACTGTGCTTGGGCTGGTGATTATTTTGACAGCATGGCAAGGCTTGGGCGTCTGGAAACGGCTGCCTTGGCGGAATCGCTATTTTTGGTTGTCAGGTGTGTGCTGGAGCATCATGTTCACAGCTTTCATGATGGCAATTACACTCACAGCCGTTGCCAATGTCTTGATTACTTTGGCATGCGGGCCTTTGCTCACAGCCCTTGGCGCTTGGCTTTTTACCTCTCACCGCCTGCCACTGAGAACATGGATTGCCATTGGCGTTGCAGGCGCTGGCATTGCCATGATGTTCATGAGCCAATTGCAATTGGGAGATCCCAATTTTCTGCTGGGCGTCGGTATTGCGCTGTTTGTCCCCTTGGCAGGTGCGACACAATGGAATTTGACTCACCTGAGTCAAAAATCGGGTGTCTCCATTGATTTGGTGCCATCGGTTCTGCTGGGTGCCATCATCTCTTGCATCCTGACTCTGCCAATGGCTTGGCCCTTACAAGCCAACGCACACGACATCAGTTTGCTGGCCTTGTTGGGCATTGTGCAATTGGCAATTCCGTGTACGCTGTCAGTTATCTGCGCCAGGGTGCTTAAGGCGCCTGAAGTTTCTTTGTTGGCATTGCTGGAAGTGATATTCGGCATTGCCTTGGCCTGGTGGGGCGCCAACGAGGAGCCTCAGTTGAGTGTGTTAATCGGTGGTGGCTTGGTCATTGCCGCCTTGTTTGCCAATGAATGGTTTGGATGGAGGCAACGCAATGTCTAGTGTCAACGTGATCAATCCCTCTGCGAATTCTGAAGAATTTGTAAAGCATGAAGTGTCGGGGCGTGTGGGTTGCATTACCTTGAATCGACCCAAGGCCTTGAATGCCCTGACGCTTGACATGGTGCGCTTGCTCACCAATGCCTTGCTTGAATTTAAGAACAACCCGCAAGTGTTGGCAGTCTTGGTTCGGGGGCAGGGCAAAGAAGAGGCGTTCGGACATTTTTGTGCGGGTGGCGATATTCGGTTTTTCCACCAAGCGGCTTTGGCTGGTGATGACAGCCTAGGCGACTTCTTCACAGAAGAATATGCCCTGAACCATTTGATTCACACCTACTCCAAACCCTACATTGCTTTTATGGATGGTGTGGTGATGGGCGGTGGCATGGGCATCAGTCAGGGCGCCAGTGTGCGCATCGTGACAGACAGAACGCAGATGGCCATGCCTGAAACCCACATTGGTTTGTTTCCAGATGTGGGGGGTGGTTACTTTCTTAGCCGATGCCCAGGTCATCTAGGTGAGTATTTAGGACTCACTGGGCAAAAAATCAATGGCCATCAGGCCATCTTGGCGGGTCTTGCCGATGGCCTGATCGAGGCACAAAGGTTGCCGCTCATCTGGAAAACATTGCTCAGCACGCCCTTTGAAAGCGGCGAGGCAGTTGAGCGTTGGGTGCAAAGCCAATTTACGAAGTTTGAGCCTGCGCAGTTCCCTGACAAAGCGGCCATCGACAAGTGCTTTGCACTGCCTAGCCCCTTGGAAATCAGTCTGGCTTTAGCGCAGGAAAACTCTGATTGGGCCGACCAAACACTTGCGAGCCTCAACAAGGCTTCGCCCCTGATGGTGCATGTGGTTTTGGCCCAAATTCGCAAAGCGCGCAGCATGGGCTTGGCCGACGATTTGCGCATGGAGCGCGACATGGTTCACCATTGTTTTCACTTGCGCCAAAAGAGTGAAACGGTGGAAGGTATTAGAGCGTTGGCCATTGACAAAGACCACCACCCCAAATGGGCGCATGCGCAGTTGTCAGATGTTGTTCAAGACGAGTGGCCGCTTTTTTTCGAAAGCCCTTGGACGCCTGCAACGCATCCATTGCGTCATTTGAACTGATCGCAGCTTAGCGGTTGCGGCTTTTCATAGCCCGCTCTACCTCGCGCTTGCCTTCGCGATTTTTGATGGTGTCGCGTTTGTCGTGTTCCGCCTTGCCCTTGGCAAGCGCAACTTCGCACTTGATGAAGCCAGTCTTCCAATGAAGATTGATAGGCACCAGCGTGAAACCCTTTTGTTCGACTTTACTGGTTAAGCGGTCAATTTCCTCGCGCTTCAAAAGCAGCTTGCGGGTGCGGGCCGCTTCTGGGTTGACATGCGTTGAGGCGGTTTTCAGGGGGTTGATCAAACAACCAATGATGTACATCTCTTTGTTGCGAATGACCACATACCCATCTGTCAGTTGAACCTTGCCTTCCCTGACAGCCTTCACTTCCCATCCTTCAAGCACCATGCCGCACTCATGCCGTTCCTCAAAAAAGTAGTCAAAGGCGGCTTTTTTGTTTTCGGCAATTAGGCCAGATTTACCTGGGCCTTTGTTTTTTGAAGGTGGCGTAGCCATGTGTGAGAGACTGCGTAGTGCTTATGTTTGTTGTATTTGCAAGAGGGGCCTCTGAGAAATTACAATCTACAGAATAAGTCTATTGTATGAAGAAACTCCTCAAATCTGTTCTCATCTGGTACACCCCAGAGGAAATGTACCGTCTTGTGACGGATGTCGACCAATACGTCCAATTTTTACCCTGGTGCAGTCACTCCAAAGTGTTGCAATTTAGCGAACATGAAATGGATGCCGAGGTTGGAATTGGCTTGGCCGGTTTCAGTCAGGTCTTTGTCACTCACAACACACACGTTGAAAATCACGAGGTCCAAATGAAATTGGTCAAGGGGCCATTTTCCAAATTAGATGGCACTTGGACCTTTGACCCCGTAGGTGACAATTCCCAGCGAGCTTGCAAGGTCACCCTGTCTCTTGAATATGGTTTTGCCAGCGCTACTTTGGCGGCTGTGGTGGGCCCCGTGTTTGACAAAATAGCTGCCAGCTTGGTTGATGCCTTTGTTAAGCGCGCAGAACAAGTTTACGGGTCCGACAGGGCATGATGCAGATTCAATGCCTTTTCAGTCCAGCCGCCAGGCAGTTGATTGACCTTAGCTTGACCTTGCCCGAAGGCTGTACGGTATTTGACGCCGTTCAGTGTTTGAAATTACGCCCAGAGTTGCATGACCATCTCAAAGTCCTTGAGACCTCCTTTGAAGATGAGCGCGGGTTGGGAATTTGGGGCTGCATTGTCCAACGATCTACCTCTCTCAAGCCAGGCGATCGTTTGGAAATTTACCGCCCACTTTTGGTGGATCCCAAAATGGCGCGAAAAAAGAGATTTAAAGGGCAGGGCAAGGGCAGAACGGGTCTTTTTGCAAGACGCAGAATTGGGGCTGTGGCGGGCTATTAGGCTTTTGGAGGGACGCTCTTCAAGGCATTGACGAGGGTACAATCCTTTTTTTGGAGCCATCCCTTATGCGCCTGCTCGGTAAAGCCCTCACGTTCGACGATGTGTTGTTGGTGCCAGCCTACTCTCAAGTTCTGCCCAAGGACACGTCCCTTTCCACGCAATTCACACGCAAACTTCGATTGAATTTGCCCCTGGTTTCTGCGGCCATGGACACCGTCACAGAATCGCGCTTGGCCATCGCCATTGCTCAAGAAGGCGGCATTGGCATCGTTCACAAGAACCTTACACCACAAGAGCAGGCGGCGCAGGTCTTGAAAGTCAAGCGCTACGAATCAGGCGTGTTGCGCGATCCTGTTTTCATCACGCCCGATACCAAAGTACGCGCTGTGATGGCATTGTCAGATGAATTGGGCGTTTCCGGTTTTCCAGTGGTCGATGGCGGCAAAGTGGTTGGCATTGTGACCGGTCGCGACATGCGTTTTGAAATGCGTTACGACCAGCCCGTGAGCGAAATCATGACGCCTCGTGAGCGTTTGATTACTGTGCCCGAAGGCACCACGCCCGAGGAGGCCAAGGCCCTCTTGAACAAATACAAATTAGAGCGCTTGTTGGTGGTTAACGATGCGTATGAGTTGAAGGGTTTGATCACCGTCAAAGACATTACCAAGCAACTTAATTTTCCATTAGCAGCACGTGATGCTTCAGGCCGTTTGCTGGTTGGCGCGGCAGTGGGCGTGGGCGAGGGTACAGAAGAGCGGGTAGAAGCTTTGGCACGAGCGGGTGTCGATGCCATTGTGGTTGACACAGCCCACGGTCACAGTCAGGGTGTCATTGATCGCGTGCGTTGGGTTAAGAAAAACTACCCGCACATCGAAGTGATTGGCGGCAACATCGCCACTGGCGCTGCGGCTTTGGCTTTGGCCGAGGCGGGTGCAGACGCCGTCAAAGTGGGCATTGGTCCTGGTTCCATTTGCACCACTCGAATTGTTGCGGGCGTAGGTGTGCCTCAAGTGATGGCCATCGACAATGTGGCCACAGCGCTGCAAGGCACCGGCGTGCCACTGATTGCTGACGGCGGCATTCGCTACAGCGGTGACATTGCCAAAGCCATTGCGGCCGGTGCCAACACCGTCATGATGGGCGGCATGTTTGCGGGCACCGAAGAAGCGCCAGGCGAAGTTATTTTGTACCAAGGTCGCAGCTACAAAAGCTACCGCGGTATGGGCAGCATTGGCGCTATGCAGCAGGGCAGTGCCGATCGTTACTTTCAAGAATCAAGCACTGGCAATCCTAATGCTGACAAATTGGTACCCGAAGGCATTGAAGGCCGCGTGCCTTACAAAGGCTCGGTGGTAGCCATCTTGTACCAAATGGCGGGTGGTTTGCGGGCCAGCATGGGTTATTGCGGTTGTCCCACCATTGAGGACATGCGCAACAAAGCCGAGTTTGTTGAAATTACGACAGCCGGTATTCGCGAAAGCCACGTGCACGATGTGCAAATCACCAAAGAAGCACCTAACTACCGCGCTGATTGATTCCGTGCATCGCTTTGTTTAAAACTATTTTTTGATTCTGAACTTTCCATGCAGCATTCCAAAATTCTGATCCTCGACTTTGGCTCACAAGTGACGCAACTCATTGCGCGCCGAGTTCGTGAAGCCCATGTGTTTTGTGAAGTGCATCCTTGCGATGTAAGCAGCGACTGGGTGCGTGACTACGCCAAAGATGGCAGCCTAAAAGGTATTATTTTGTCGGGGTCACACGCCAGTGTTTATGAAGTCGACGATCGTGCACCCGATGCTGTGTTTGAATTAGGCCTTCCTGTTTTGGGGATCTGCTACGGCATGCAAACCATGGCAGAACAATTGGGTGGCAAAGTCGAGGCGGGCACCACACGTGAATTTGGTTATGCCGAAGTTCGCGCCCACGGCCACACCGACTTGCTCAAGGGCATTGAAGATTTTGCCACGGCAGACGGCCACGGCATGCTCAAAGTTTGGATGAGTCACGGAGACAAAGTAACGCAGTTACCCGAGGGTTTCAAAGTGATGGCCTCGACGCCTGCTTGCCCCATCGCAGGTATGGCCGATGAAGCGCGTCGTTTTTACGCGGTGCAGTTTCACCCAGAGGTGACACATACCATTCAAGGTCAAGCCTTGCTCAACCGCTTTGTGTTGGACATATGCAAAGCTAGCCCAGACTGGATCATGGGCGACTACATTGAAGAGGCAGTTGCCAAGATTCGCGAGCAAGTGGGCGACGAAGAAGTTATTTTGGGCTTGTCGGGTGGCGTAGATTCATCTGTGGCTGCAGCCCTCATTCACCGCGCCATTGGCGATCAACTCACCTGTGTGTTTGTGGACCATGGACTGTTGCGCCTGAATGAAGGCGACATGGTCATGGAAATGTTTGAAGGCAAATTGCATGCGCGCGTGATACGCGTCAATGCCAGCGATTTGTTCTTGGGCAAGTTGGCCGGTGTGAGTGAGCCAGAACAAAAACGCAAAATCATTGGTGGCTTGTTTGTCGATGTGTTCAAAGACGAAGCGGCCAAATTGAAAGCTGGTACCGGTGGCCACAAAGGTGCTAGCTTTTTAGCGCAAGGCACCATTTACCCAGACGTGATTGAGTCGGGCGGCGCCAAAAGCAAGAAGGCTGTCACCATCAAGAGCCACCACAATGTGGGCGGACTGCCAGAGCAATTGGGCTTGAAATTGTTAGAGCCATTGCGCGAATTGTTCAAAGACGAAGTGCGTGAACTGGGTGTGGCGCTTGGCTTGCCTCGCGAGATGGTTTATCGTCATCCTTTCCCCGGACCTGGATTGGGCGTGCGAATTTTGGGCGAGGTTAAAAAAGAATACGCAGATTTGCTGCGCCGTGCCGATGCCATCTTCATTGAAGAGCTGCGCAATTTCACAGACGATACAGGCAAGTCTTGGTACGACCTGACCAGCCAAGCCTTCACAGTGTTTTTGCCCGTCAAGAGCGTGGGTGTGATGGGCGATGGCCGCACTTACGATTACGTGGTGGCT
Source organism: Limnohabitans sp. (assembly GCA_044233865.1). Classification (GTDB taxonomy): domain Bacteria; phylum Pseudomonadota; class Gammaproteobacteria; order Burkholderiales; family Burkholderiaceae_C; genus Limnohabitans_A. The sequence goes on along the minus strand of JBIIJK010000014.1, from coordinate 7,609 downwards.
TTGCGTGCTGTCCAAACATCTGACTTCATGACAGCCGATTGGGCCGAGTTGCCTTATGCCTTGCTGAAGAAAGTTTCGGGTCGTATCATTAACGAAGTGCGTGGAATCAATCGCGTAACCTATGACGTGAGTAGCAAACCACCTGCAACCATTGAGTGGGAGTAGTTGTCTCATGAGAGTCCAGCTTGTTCGATCAATCCTAGTCCTGCTGATGTGCATGGCAGCCTGCCTTCCCACTTGGGCTCAGGATGGGACACCGATCTTCAAATCAGAAAAACACGCGTTCCGAGTGACCACTTTGGTGACAGGACTTGAAAATCCTTGGGCTGTTGCTTTTCTACCTGACGGCCGTTTGCTGGTGTCAGAAAAGGCCGGACGATTACGCCTAGTCAGTCAAGATTTCAAACTGAGTCCCAAACCAATTGACGGTTTGCCAGAGGTTGTGTCGCAAGGCCAAGGTGGTTTATTTGATGTGGTACTGCACCCTCAATTTGCACAAAATGGCTGGATTTATTGGGCCTACAACGCGCCTGGACCAGGCGGCTGGGGCACTGCTTTGGCCAGAGGCAAGCTTCAAGATCACCGCATGACTGAGGTGCAGGTGCTGTTCAGCATGCAGCCTAAAACACGTTCGAGCTTTCATTTTGGAGGCCGCATTGTGTTCGATCAAGCTGGCTTTGTATATCTGACCTTGGGAGACCGTGGCGATAAAGACCGTGCCCAAAAAATGAATGACCACGCGGGCTCTGTCATTCGTCTTCACGACGATGGTCGAGTGCCAACCAACAACCCCTTTGTTAACCGTGCAGGTGCCTTGCCAGAAAAATGGACCTTGGGCAATCGCAATATGCAAGGTGCGGCACTGCATCCGCAAACGGGTGAACTGTGGACACACGAACACGGACCGCAGGGTGGTGATGAGGTCAACGTGATGCGTTCGGGTTTGAATTACGGCTGGCCCGTTATCACCTACGGCGTCAATTACGGCTTAGGCACCAAGATTGGTGAGGGCCAGGCCAAAGCTGGCTTGGAGCAGCCCTTGCGCGTGTGGGTGCCCTCGATTGCGCCATCTGGCATGGCATTCGTGAGCGGTTCACAGTTTCCTCAATGGCAAGGTAATTTGCTGGTGGGCGCTTTGCGCGGGCAGATGCTGGTCCGTCTGACGCTAGATGGCGAGAAGGTCTTGGGCGAAGAGCGCTTGCTTCAAGGACGGTCTCGCCTGCGCGATGTTCGAATGGGGCCAGATGGTTTGGTCTACTTGCTGACAGACGAAGCTGAAGGATCTTTGCTCAGGTTGGAGCCGGTCAAACCTTGAGGCTGTGAATGAGCATAATTCCTATTGAAAATAGCACCACAATCCATAACACTTGCCTGAAAACCATTCGATGGCAATATCAAGCAGTACGGTAAATAGAAAAAATGGTAACCCAAAATACACGGCAGCCCAAAATCCTGCCAACCAAGTTGGGCGCGGCTCTTTGAGTTTGTAGCCCATCACTGTTTGGGCCTGACGTTTTTCAAGGAATTTTTTCAGCATGCTACGGCGCTTAATTTCAATCTTTAAAAAGGTGTGCCAATGATAGTGCATTGGGATGGGCATGACCTTGCAGAGTGGGATGCGGTTCACACAGCGGCGGCTGGAGCTTTGCAGCAAGGGTGGGACTATGGCTCTAGTTTGAAATTGTTGGGGGTGCCCGTTTTAAGAGCTCGCGTCTTGGATGAAGGTCTGCAAGTTGCCCAAGTGCAGTTTATTGTCAGGAAGTGGGGCAAATTGGGTGCTGTCGCCCTTTGTACGCGCGGCCCCATTTGGTCTAAGTACTTAGCACCTGAATCCGAAGCCACTATTTACAAGGCTTTGAAAAAAACACTGCCACTCACGGGTATTCGCTTCATGGCCGTTACGCCAGAAGTTCCAGAAGGACAAGTACACGGTTTGCACCCCATGCGCAGAATCATGTCGGGTATGTCGACGGTCATGCTCGATATAGCTCAACCTATTTCAGAAATAAGAGCGCAACTTGAAGGGCGCTGGCGAACAAGCTTGGTCAGCGCTGAGTCAAGCGCCATGACGGTTCACCGGGTGGGCACCAATGAAGGTCAGTACAGGTGGTTGCTCGACAATGAAAAGCAACAAAGGGTTGACAAGCAGCTTGAAGGTTTGCCGCTTCCTTTTTTTGACCTCTATGTGCAGTCGCGCAAGCAACCCGCCAAAAATATTTTGACACTCAGAAGCGATTTAGGCAGGGATCGCGTTGCAGCCATGATGTTTTTGATTCATGGCGAGGCGGCCACCTATCAAGTGGGTTGGACCTCAGATCAGGGTCGTGAATTGAATGCACACCATTTGATTTTGTGGCGCGCGATTGAAGAGCTGCGCGAAAGAGGCGTCAGAATATTGGATTTGGGCGGGGTCAATACGATTCGAAGCGCAGGTGTCGCTAGATTTAAGATGCGCACAGGTGGCAAGGTTTTGACTTTGGCCGGTACTTATATTTAAGCTTTGAAAGTCAATTTAACTTTATGTATTTGCCTAAACAGTTCAATCATCCAGAGCATGCCAGAAGCATCATTTTGGAAAATCCATTTGCCAGTTTGGTTTCGAACGATGATGAAGGTTTTCCATTTATCAGCCACATCCCCATCAAGTTGATGCCCCATGCAACAGATGCGCAACAAGACATTTTGCTGGGTCATGTTGCCAAGGGCAATCCACATGCTGGCTTTTTGCACAAACGGCCTCAAGTCCTTTTGACATTCATGGGGCCTCAGGCTTACATGTCGCCTGCCGTCTACCCTGATTTGATCAGGGTACCGACATGGAGTTATGTGGCCGTTCATGTCAAAGCCGAAGTTCGTATATTGGAAGGCGAAGAGGCGAAAGATGCGCTCTTGAAACAATTGATCGCCGATCACGAACCGGCCTATGCGCAGCAATGGCGCGGCCTTCCAGAAACTTATACGCATCCCATGATGAATGCCATCGTGGCCTTTGAGATGAAGTTGTTAGATGTGCAAACCAAGGTTAAGCTTAACCAGCATCGCCCAGAAGCTCACGCCGCCATGCATGCTGCTTATGCTGCTGGCAACGAATCTGAAAAAGCTTTGGCCCTCTGGATGCGACGGCTCGGATTGGCTTCATGAACTCTGATTCACAGTGGATGCAAGAAGCCATTTCGCTAGCCAAAGAAGCGGGGCAGGCTGGTGAAGTTCCAGTGGGTGCCGTGGTGGTTCGAGATGGCATCCTTATTGGAAGAGGTCGCAATGGACCTGTTGGCACTTCAGATCCAACTGCCCATGCAGAAATCATGGCTTTGCGTGATGCTGCGAAAACAACTGGCAACTACCGCCTTGAAAACTGTACGCTGTACGTCACTTTAGAGCCTTGCACCATGTGCTCTGGGGCCATTCTCAATTCACGCATTTCTCGGCTGGTGTTTGGTGCGTCTGAGCCCAGAACTGGCGCGGCGGGCTCGGTGTTGGATGTCTTTGCCAATCAAGACATCAACCACCAAACAGAAGTGGCAGGCGGTGTGTTAGCCGATGAATGCAGACAACTCTTGCAGCAGTTTTTCAAACCCAAACGAATCAATATGAATCCATTGCGCGATGATGCATTAAGACCTCCAGACGATTGGTTTGTGGACGTTCCTGATTACCCATGGGCAGCCCACTATGTGTCAAATTTGCCATCGCTGAATGGTCTGCGCCTGCACTATTTGGATGAAGGTCTTCGTGAAATTCCGAATGAAGTTCAAGACGCATCTAACCGTCATCAGTTGACTTATTTGTGTTTGCATGGCAATCCTGCCTGGAGTTATTTGTACCGAAAGATGATTCCTACTTTCACAGCCCATGGTCACCGTGTTGTGGCGCCAGACCTCATTGGTTTTGGGAAAAGTGATAAGTTTAAAAAAGCCAATCAGCACAGCTTTGAATTCCACCGCCAAGTCTTGCTAGATTTCATTGAACATTTGGATTTAAAACGAATCGTTTTGGTTGTTCAAGATTGGGGCGGCATACTGGGGTTGACCTTGCCGATGGACATGCCCCATCGCTTTGCAGGTTTGTTGGTGATGAACACGGCATTGGCAACAGGCACTCAGCCTTTGTCAAAAGGTTTTTTAAGTTGGCGTGAATGGTGTCAAGCCAATCCAGACTTTGATGTGGCCAAGCTCTTTGCGCGGGGCAACAAACACATGTCGGAGGCAGAAACGCAAGCCTACAACAGCCCCTTCAAAGACCGTGGCCATCGCGCAGCGCTTCATGCTTTTCCGCCCATGGTGCCTGAGTTTGAAAGCAGCCCGGGCGCAGAAATTTCAAGACAAGCCCTTCACTTTTGGCGCGAGCAGTGGCAAGGCCAAACCATGATGGCCATTGGTCTTCAAGACCCCGTGCTGGGAGAGCCTGTGATGCGTGAGCTGCAGCAAAATATCAAAGGCTGCCCGCCACCCATTCTTTTGTCGCAGGCTGGACATTTTGTGCAAGAACATGGCCAATCGATTGCTGAATCAGCCGTACAGTATTTCAAAGTAAGTACCTAATGAGTCACATTTACATCTTTTCTCCCTCCAGTGCAGTACGTGACAAGGCTGCCTTTAAGCGCGGCATCAAACGACTTGAAGCGCAGGGCCATGAAGTTCAAGTTGACCCTGATGCACTGACAAGCCACATGAGGTTTGCGGGAGATGATGAAATTCGTTTGAAAGCCATCGCTCGTGCTGCAGCCAGTGGCGCCAACATCGCCATGATTTCACGGGGTGGTTATGGACTTACGCGTCTGCTGACACAATTGCCATACAAAGCCATTGCAAAATCGATCGACAGTGGAACCCAATATGTGGGCTTAAGCGATTTCACTGCTTTTCAATTGGCGGTCTATGCAAAAACACAGCGCATCACATGGCAAGGCCCTGCGCTTGGCGAAGACTTTGGACCCGAGAGTGAACCCGATGACATCATGCAAGCGTGCTTTGATGATTTGTGTTTAGAGCAAGGGGAGGGCACGGGTTGGCGCATGCCTGTTGAGTCTTTGCAAAAAAATGTGAAGGTGAACAACGCCGTTTTGTGGGGTGGCAATTTGGCGGTGCTTACTTCAATGCTGGGCACACCTTATTTTCCATTGGTCAAGAAGGGCGTTTTATTTCTTGAGGATGTAGGAGAGCACCCCTATAAGATTGAACGCATGCTGACGCAATTGCTCAATGCGGGTGTTTTGCAAAATCAAAAAGCCATCGTGTTTGGGCAGTTCACATCGTATAAGTTGATTCCCCACGACAAGGGTTTCAAACTCAAAACCGTGATTGACAGGTTACGGACTGAGCTCAAAATTCCCGTTTTGACTGGGCTGCCATTTGGGCATGTTTCAACCAAAGTACTTTTGCCCATCGGTGCCAAAGTCGATTTGGCCACAGAAGGCCGCGATGCATTTTTAGTTTGGGGACACATCTGATGCCAAAGAAAAAAGTCAGATGGAGCCTGTGGTTCTTGCGTGCCGTTTTGGCCCTTTTGTTGCTGGCCTTAACAGCGTTTGGCGTTTTCCAAATTTATATTCTTAAATCGATAGCGCCACTGACAGGTGAAGCTCAATTGGCTGGCTTGTCGTCTGGTGTTGAGATTAAACGCGATGCTTCAGATGTGACGCACATCTATGCCAAAACACCGATGGACGCATGGCGTTCCATTGGTTATGTGCATGCGCAAGAGCGCGGTTGGCAATTGGCGTTCAATCGTCAAGTGATGCACGGCGAATTGTCTGAGTGGCTTGGTCCCACGACCTTAGAAACAGACAAATTGATGCGCACCTTGGGCATCATGAAATCGGCACAGGCACAGTTTGACAAGTTACCGCTCAATACACAGAAAGCCCTTGAAGCTTACGCAGAAGGTGTTCAAGCTGGGTATGCCAGTGCGCAATGGCGGGCGCCAGAGTTTGTCATTCTAGGGATCAATCCTTCTAAAACCATGAAGCCTTGGACTGCTGTTGACAGCGTGGGCTGGGCCTTGATGATGGCACTGGATCTGGGGGGCAACTGGGGCAATGAATTTGCTCGCCTCATGTCCGCTCAAGCATTGAACACAGAGGATTTGTGGAAGCTTTTTCCACCGTATCCAGGTGAGTCACGTGGCTCCAAAGTTGACATTGCAGCCCTTTATCAAAATTTGGGGGTGTATGCCAAGGAAGCATCGCCTCAAGCCAAAGCTTTGGCCACACAACAACTGTTGGCCTCCACCACTTTGGATGTGGGCGTGTTGGAAGGCAAGGGCAGCAACAACTGGGTGGTGCCAGGAAGCAACACGCAATCCGGTTTGCCCTTATTGGCCAACGATCCGCATTTGGGTTTAAGTGCACCTGCTGTTTGGTATTTTGCTGGTTTGCACGCACCAGCAGGTCAATTTGCGGATGGCAAGGCTCATGCTGCTTTGGATGTGGTGGGCGCCACTTTGCCTGGCTTGCCATTTGTTGTTTTGGGTCGTACCAACAAGGCTGCATGGGGCTTTACCAACACAGGCCCTGATGTTCAAGACTTGTATTTGGAAGCCTTAGAAGGCAAAGACAATTACCGCACACCGATGGGCCAACAAGCTTTTGAAACACGCAATGAAGTGATCAAAGTGAAAGGGCAGGCCGATGTCAGCATCAAGGTGCGAAGCACTCGCCATGGGCCTGTTATTTCTGATGTTCAGCCTGCGTATGCCCAGTTTTTGAACATGGACAAATACGCCATTGCTCTGCGCTGGACGGCCCTAGATGTTGACAACCAAACCATTGTGGCGGGCATGGATGCCAATTTTGCAAATTCTGTATCAGAGTTGCGTCAGGCATTTTCAAAAAATCATTCGCCGATGCAAAGTGCAGTGATGGCCGACACATCAGGCCATGTCCTTTTTAAGGCAGTTGGTAAAGTGCCTGTTCGCTCAGCGGCCCACGATTTGCAAGGCATGGTGCCTGCGCCGGGTTGGTTAAGCCAATACGATTGGCAATCTTGGGTTCCTTATGAGCAAACGCCCGAGGTGACACAAGCAGACATTGAAAAGCGCGGTTGGCATGCCACGGCCAATCAAAAGATTTTGCCGCCGGCCTATGCACAGTTTTTAACGCATGACTGGACTGGCCCTGAGCGCTTTGACCGAATTTCACAATTGCTTTCTGCCGGCTCTCAATTTGATGCCAACAACATGAAGACCATTCAAGCCGATGTGCATTCATTGGCTGCAGTCCGTTTGTTGCCTTATCTTCAAACACTTTCGTCTCAGCATTCAAAAGCAGGCGAGGCATTGCCACTCTTGAAGTCTTTCAAGGGCGACATGACCCGTGATTCAGCCGGCGCTTTGATATATGCCGTTTGGATTGACGAAGTGACTCGCGCCATTCTCATTCCCAAATTGGGTGAGACACGTTTTAAGGCTTTGTTTGGCAAACGCGCTTTTCGTCCTGCCATCGAAGGTGTTTTAGCCACGCAAGATCAATCTTGGTGTGGTGAGGCCGGATGCCAAACGCTGATGAACAAGTCACTCGATACCGCGTTGGATACAATTGTGGCCATGCAGGGCTCGAACGTGGCCGAATGGAATTGGGGGCGTGCTCACCCAGCCCTAAGCGCACACAGGC
>JBIIJK010000062.1:0-12040 GCA_044233865.1 Limnohabitans sp. | reverse complement strand
AGCGGGTTTGTTTGGCATTCATGGGCCAATAAGTCCAACGAATCAAGGTAATCGTTCATGTTGCCGTCGGGCGGATTGACCACTGTGGTGCTGCCGTTCAAAACATGATCGCCAGAGAACAACAAGCTATCTTCCAAAAGTGCCAGACATAAATGATTGGCCGCATGCCCTGGTGTGTGCAGTACTTTCAAGCTGTGCTCGCCGACCTTCAAAATTTCGCCATGGGCAAGTTCGCGATCGGGCTTGAATTGGCTTTGTGCGTTAGCGGTGCTGGCAGATGACAAGCCCAAAATAGGAGGCACGCCACCGGCTTGTTCTTTGCAGAGAGATTGTAAAGGCTTGGCACCAGGTGAGTGATCGGGGTGTGAGTGGGTGCACACAATCATGCGAATTTGACCACCGGTGGCACGCCAAATTCTCTCAATGTGATCTGGGTCTGCAGGGCCAGGGTCAATCACGACATAGCCACTGTGTGGGTCGCCTACCCAGTAGGTATTGGTGCCAGGGCCTGTCATGACGCCAGGGTTGGGCGCGGTGAGGCGATGTACGTTTTTAAGCAGCGCTACTGGGTGCTGAGATTGCCAATCTAGGTGGTGCACGATTTGACCATCGGGGCTGGTGAGCGCCAATTCGCCATAGGGCGACTCGTGCTCCATGTACCGCTCTTCTTTGCCGGCCAACCAACCCGCGCGCGGGCAACTGGTCCAGAGAGGTTCGTCATTGACGGCGCAGGCATCGAGCACCGCTTGCACATTGGCAAAAGGTTTGAGGCGTTGCAAAGTGCGAATGGTGGGATAGACGATGAAAAAGTCACCAGCCTCGTGCCGCTTGAGCGCCTCGTCAGGGCGCACCCACACCGGTTCGAACTGCTCGGACTCATCGGCCACGGGTGTTTGACCCTCAGGCATACGGGCCACCAAGAAGGGCACATCAAAGCGCTTTGGCAAATCGCGGTCGGTGATCCAGTGGGCCAGCACATAGACTTGTTCGGCAGCCAGTTTCATGCCCAAAGCGGCACATTGCGCTGCCAAGGGCTGGCTTCGGTCGAGCAATGCGATGTCTTGGGCGGTGGCCATGCTTTGATCGGCCCGATAGGCCAGCAAGATGCCCAGTTCTTCGAAGCTTTCGCGAATGGCAGCGATGGCTTGAGTGAGGTGCAGGTCGCTTTGGGTAGTGCGGCGCAAAGCATGCGCATGCGACGCAGCATCGAGTGCGTCAATGCCGCCGCCCGGAAAAACATAAGCGCCAGGTGCAAAACTGGCTGTCAGCGAGCGCCGTGTCATGAGCACTTCAATGCCTTGAGGGCTGTCGCGCAGCAACAGCACAGTGGCGGCGGGCCGTGGCAGGACGGGTTCTCGCTGGGGATGCAAAAGTTGTTGAGGTCTGACCATGCGCCGATTATCAGGCCTTGCGCCAACCTAGGCCCGAACGGAGGATAATTCGGCCATGCTAATTCGGTTTACAAAAATGCAAGGGGCTGGCAACGACTTTGTGGTGCTCGATGAAACTCGCGAGCGCCATCACTTGTCGAGGGCCCAATACCGTTTCTTGGCAGACCGTCACTTTGGCGTGGGGGCTGATCAAATTCTGACGGTACGTCCAGCGCCTAACGCCTCTCTTGATTTTGAATACATCATTCACAATGCTGACGGCGGCGAAGTCGAGCATTGCGGCAACGGTGCACGTTGTTTTGTTCGATACGTGCGCGACAAAGGCCTGACCACCCAAGACCGCGTTCGCGTCAAGGTGCAGCAAGGCGAAATTGAATTGCAGATGAATGCCGATGGTCGCGTGACTGTCAACATGGGTGCTCCCACCTTGGATTTACCGAAGGTGCCATTCAATCGGGCAGGGCTTCAACACAGCTTGGTCAATGGCTGCGAAGTATGGCGTTTGCCTTTGAACATCAATGATGCCAGCACAGGCAAACCTGACTTCGCCGATGTGGCGGTGGTGTCGATGGGCAATCCTCATGCCGTTCAAGTGGTGGACAACATCGACACGGCGGCAGTGCTCACGCATGGTCCATTGATTGAAAACCACACGGCCTTTCCCAATGGTGTCAATGCAGGTTTCATGCAAGTGCTCAGCCGCGATGCCATCCGTTTGCGCGTGTTTGAACGTGGCGCAGGCGAAACTTTGGCTTGCGGCACCGGCGCTTGTGCTGCCGTGGTGGCGGGTATTCGCATGGGCTTGCTCAACCCCAAAGTCGATGTCCAAACGCACGGCGGCGTGCTCAGCATTGAATGGCAAGGCGCTGCTTTGAACGATGTGTCTCAATCCGTATGGATGACGGGGCCTGCCACTTCGGTGTTTGAAGGCGAAATTGATGTTCCCGAATTACCTTGATTAGAAAGACAGGCATGACTCCTACCTCCATCAATCCGATGAATCCCATTACGGAAGACGACATCGCTGATTTCTTGGCCAACACGCCTGACTTTTTTCAGCGGCATGCGCAGTTGTTGTCGTCGGTTCACTTGCTGAGTCCGGACAACCACCGTTCGGTGAGTTTGCAAGAGCGTCAGGCGCAAATGCTGCGCGACAAAATTCGCGCTCTTGAGATGCGCATCATGGACATGATTCGCCATGGCAATGAGAACATGATCATCACCGAAAAGCTGCAGAAGTGGGCTTGTGAGTTGTTGCAAACTCCCGCCTCTGAAAGAGTGCCTTCTGCATTGAAAAACATTGAAATTCGCTTTCAAGTGCCTCAAGTGGCGGTGCGCTTGTGGGGTGTGGCCGATGTGTTTAAGGATGCGCCTTATGCCCAAGTTGTGACGGCCGAAGTCAAACAAGCTGCAAGCAGTTATGTCTCTCCTTTTGTAGGAGCAGGCGCTGGCATTGAAGCGACTCAATGGCTACAAGAGCCAGCACAGGCAGCCTCTGTGGCCTTGTTGCCTTTGCGCTTGTCAAAAGATCAGACGCCATTTGGTTTATTGGTGTTGGCATCACCCGATGCACAGCGTTTTCACAGTGGGATGGGCACCGATTTTCTGGAGCACTTGGGCGAGCTCTGCAGCGCGGCGCTTTCGGCCTTGCTGCCCTCAAAGGGCTAAGGCTTCAACATGGACGAGCGCGTCGCTCGTTACCTCGACCATGTGCGTTTTGAGAAACGCCTGGCCGAAAGAACCTCGACGCTTTATGCCTTAGATCTGCAGAAACTTTCTGAATTGGCGCTGGCTGCCAACGTTGATTTGGCGCAGGTGCAAACCACGCACGTGCGCAGGTGGGTGGTGCAAATGCACAGTGGTGGCCGCTCGGGTCGCGGCATTGCCTTGATCTTGTCTGGCTGGCGCGGTTTTTACCATTGGCTGGCGCGCGAAAACCTCATTGCTCACAATCCTGTTGAGGGTGTGCGTGCGCCCAAAGTTTCAAAGCCCTTGCCCAAAGCCTTGGGCGTAGACGAAGCGGTGCAGCTGGCCGAACACTCTGAAGAAGCCGATGATCCATGGCTAGAAGCTCGCGATGTGGCCATGGTGGAACTGCTTTACGGTTGTGGCTTGCGTGTGGCCGAGCTTACGGGCTTAGACGTTGCGGCCAGCACAGAAGCTGCCAAAAAAGGCCGTGGTTGGATCGATTTGCAAAGCGCCGAGGTCATGGTGCAAGGCAAGGGTGGCAAACGCAGAACAGTGCCTTTGGGGCAAGCCGCTTTGAAGGCGCTTGAGCTTTGGTTGCCCATGCGAAGTCAGGCGCTGGGCATGATGACCCAATCGGTGCCGGGCTTGTCAGACGCTGCGCTGGCGCTTTTTCCGGGGCGGCATGGCACGCGTTTAACGGCGCAGTCGGTGTGGCAACGGCTCAAGCGGCGCAGTTTGTTGGCTGGCATGGCAACGCCAGTGCATCCGCACATGTTGAGGCATTCGTTTGCCAGCCATTTGCTTCAGTCCAGCAGCGACTTGCGCGCTGTGCAAGAGTTGTTGGGACACGCCAACATCAGTACCACACAGGTTTACACACGACTTGATTTTCAGCATTTGTCCAAAGCCTATGACGCGGCACACCCAAGGGCCAAAAGGGCCGCTGGCAGCAAAGAGAAAAAATAATCAAGTGGGACAATGGCGGTATGAAAACGATTCAACTCAAAGCGGGTAAAGAACGCTCTTTGCAACGCCAACATCCGTGGATTTTTGAATCGGCCATTGCCAAGGGCAGTGCCGATGCTGGTGAGACGGTACGCGTTGAGTCTAGTGAGGGTGTGTTTTTAGCTTGGGCTGCGTTCAGTCCTACATCGCGCATTCGGGCGCGTGTTTGGAGTTTCAACGAGGCGCAGCGCATAGACGCCGAATTCATTCAAGGCCTCATTCAAAAATCAATTCAAGCACGAAGTTTGTTTGACATTCAAAGCAATGGCATGCGCTTGGTACATGGTGAATCGGATGGTTTGCCAGGCTTGGTGGTGGACCGTTATGGCGATACCTTGGTGGCGCAATTTACGTCTTGTGGCACTGAGCGTTTCAAAGACTTGATGGCTGATGCTTTGCTCAAGGCCACTGGCCTTCGCAAACTCTACGAGCGCTCTGATGCCAATGTTCGTGCCCTTGAGGGTTTGCCAGAAGTCACAGGCTGGCTGCGAGGTGAGGGGGCAACCGAGATCGTGTTGCAAGAGCATGGTTGGCAGCTGTCACTCAACATTGCTGAAGGTCATAAAACAGGTTTTTATTTGGACCAGCGCGACAGTCGTTTCCGTTTTTTCCAGCACACGCTGTTTCGGAAGTTTCAAAATGTGCTCAATTGTTATTGCTATACCGGTGGCTTTACGGTGGCGGCACTGGCGGGTGGTGCAGCGCAAGTAACGTCGATTGATTCTTCGGGGCCTGCGCTTGAGAAAGCAAAGGCCAATGTGTTGCTCAATGGGTTTGATGTGTCACGCACGACTTTCATGGATGCCGATGTGAATGCTTCGTTGCGTGTTTTCATTGAGCAGGGGCGGCAGTTTGATGCCATTGTGTTAGACCCGCCAAAGTTTGCGCCTACAGCGGCGCATGCTGAGCGAGCTGCGCGGGCTTACAAGGACATTAATCGCTTGGCTTTTAAGTTGTTGGCGCCGGGTGGGGAGTTGTTTACTTACTCTTGTTCTGGTGGAATCAGTGCTGATTTGTTTCACAAGATTGTGGCTTCGGCGGGGACGGATGCCGGGGTGGATGGGTATATCAGTGAGAGGCTGCAAGGGGCGCCTGATCATCCTATGACGGTTTATTTTCCGGAAGGGGAGTATTTGAAGGGGTTGGTGGTGGTGAAGAAACATTAACTCCCCTTCGCTCGCTGGGCAAGGATGCCTTGTGCGGGCGCCTCATACTGGAGTACCAGAAATCGTTGCCCGCACAAGTCATCCTTACCCAGAATAATTTTCTCTGGGGTGGGTACACTTCACTCCTTTCTAGACGACTGTGTTCTCTCTTTTGGAGTATTTCCATGGCTTTGATTCCTGCAACCATCCTGACTGGGTTTTTGGGTTCCGGTAAAACCACCTTGCTTAAGCGCGTGCTGACGGAAGCTCATGGACAGAAAATTGCCATCATTGAAAATGAGTTTGGTGAGGAGAATATTGACAGCGACATTTTGGTGTCGGACACCAATGAGCAAATTATTCAGATGAGCAATGGCTGTATTTGCTGCACCATTCGCGAAGATTTGCGTACCACGCTTCAAACTTTGGCAGAGCAAAAGCGCAAGGGTGAACTCAACTTTGACCGAGTGGTGATTGAGACCACTGGCTTGGCCGATCCGGGGCCTGTGGCGCAAACGTTTTTCATGGACGATGAAATTGCCGAAAGTTTTTTACTTGATTCGATTTTGACGCTGGTGGATGCCAAGCATGCAGCGCAGCAGTTGAATGATCGTCAGGAAGCGCGTCGTCAAGTGGGGTTTGCGGATCAGATTTTCATCAGCAAGGCCGATTTGGTGTCTAAGCCTGAGTTGGAGGCGTTGCAGCACCGTTTGACTCACATGAATCCCCGGGCACCGCAAAAGGTGGTGCACTTTGGCGAGGTGTCTTTGGCCGAGGTGTTTGATTTGCGGGGCTTTAACTTGAATGCCAAGTTGGACATTGACCCTGACTTTTTGAAGGAAGAGGCGCCGCATGTGCACGATGAGCATTGCGGCCACGATCATGATCACGCGCATGATCATGAGAAGGCGCATGATCACCATGATCACGCGCATGGCGAGCATTGCGATCACCCTTCGCACCAAAGCGAGGGGCATGGCCATCACCATCACTTTGACGATGATGTGAAGAGTTTTGTATTCAAATCAGAAAAACCCTTCGATCCGGCCAAATTGGAGGATTTTTTGGGCGCCATCGTGAACGTGTATGGACCTCGCATGCTTCGTTACAAGGGTGTGTTGAACATGAATGGCACCGAAAGAAAGGTCATTTTCCAGGGCGTCCATCAACTGATGGGAAGCGATTTGGGTCCTGTCTGGGCTGAAAATGAGGTCAAAGTTAGCAAAATGGTGTTCATCGGCATCGACTTGCCCAAAGACATTTTGTTGCAAGGTTTGGAGCAATGTTTGGTTTAGTTTTACAGAAAGCGTTTTAAGGCTGTTCAGTCGCTACAATCTGCGCCCTGACGGGGTCCCTTAATTGGAGCCCCGATGCACCCTAAAGGTCGAGAATATGGGTTTTGACGCAAATGAGCCGATGACCACAATTCATTTGCAAATGGCTGGTGTCCTTGAAGGACGCGTAAGCCGCCACGGCTAGGAGACAGGACGTGAAAAAGCCCCTTAAAACGAGCTCAAAAACCGCAGTGAAAAAAACCAGCATGCAAGCTAAAGTGAAAACCAAAGCTAAAGCCAAACCGGCCGCACCTGAAAAGAAGCAAGGCAAATCAGCGCCTGCCAAAGCGGTCAAAACAACTGTCTCCAAAACTGTAGCCAAAGCTAAACCCGTCGTGAAAAAAACGGCGTCTAAGCCGGCCTCTAAACCTGCAGCCAAACCTGTGACCAAAGCGGCTACTAAGCCCGCGAGCAAACCTGTCAGCAAAGCACCTGCTAAGCCGGTGTCAAAGGCAAAGCCTGCTGCCAAGCCCGTTGCCAAATCTGCGCCAAAGCCTGTTGCCAAAGCGACAGTGAAAGTTGCAGCCAAAGTTGCGGTCAAAGTGGCAGCGAAAGTGGCAGCGAAAGCCGCCCCCAAAGCAACCCCAAAAGCTGCGGCCAAACCAGCAACCAAACCTGCAGCACCTGTGAAGGCGGAAAAAGTCGCTAAGCCTGCCAAAGCTGAAAAGCCAGCCAAGCCTGCTAAAGCCGAAAAATCAGCGCCTGTTGATGCCCCAGTGGTGGCACCTGTCGTTTCAGGCGATGTCCCCGCGCGTGCGGTACGCCCCTCTGCCCGTCTCGCTCAAATTACTGTGCCATCGATGGCTCAATCGGTGGCCTCTACGGCTGCAAAAGCCAGTTACTTACAAAACATGCCCACACAAGCTCTGACACCCCCGCCTTTCGTGGCCGTTAAAAAAGATGCCAAGTTGGCGAACAATTGGAAAACCAAAAAACCTGACCAACTGAGCGATGCTGAAATCATGGCCATGTCCGATAAGGACTACATGAACGATGCGCAAATGGCATATTTCAGAATCAAATTGGTGATCCTCAAGCAAGGCATCTTGGCCAATGCGGGTGAAACCACCGAGCATTTGCGCGAAGACACGGTGGTGGTGCCCGATCCCGCAGACCGCGCCACCATTGAAGAAGAGCACGCTCTTGAATTGCGCACGCGTGACCGTGAGCGTAAGTTGCTGAAGAAAATTGAGCAATCCATTCAGCGCATTGATTCAGGCGATTATGGTTATTGCGACGAAACGGGTGAACCCATTGGTGTGGGCCGTTTGTTGGCGCGTCCAACTGCCAATTTGTCATTGGAAGCGCAGCAGCGACGCGAACTCAAACAAAAAATGTTTGGGGATTGAATTGAGGTCGCTGACGACTCAGAAAAGGCTCCACCAGGAGCCTTTTTTTCGCATTCAAACAACAATTGCTCCGTCGTTTAAATTTTTTCAAAAATTTTGAATTATTTTTTGATTCTTTAAATGTCTCAGAAGTTACTTGCAGACAAAGTTCTAAGTACCTAATTTTCAACGATTTTTCCGGTCAGATTCCCTTGCGATGTATCCTCTAAGCCCTTGATTTCATTGAAAAAAACTTGAAAACCCCCTTGTGAGTGTGTGAATACCTGATACAGTGCAAAAAAGTGCAATTAAGTGGGAAAAGCTCCCAAATTGCTTATTTCGTCATCAGGAATCGAGAATTAAGTGTTTCAAGGTGCATCTTCGTTGAGTTTGGACGCCAAGGGCCGCCTGTCGGTGCCAACGCGTCACCGCGAGGTTTTGAGTGCCACTGCGGGCGGCCAACTCACCATCACCAAACACCCCCATGGCTGCTTGATGATGTTCCCGCGTACGGAGTGGGAACGCTTTCGTGAGCGCATTGCACAGTTGCCCATGGAAGCTCAGTGGTGGAAGCGAATCTTCTTGGGCAATGCCATGGACGTAGACATGGACGGCACGGGCCGTGTCTTGATCTCGCCAGAGTTGCGAGCAGCAGCGGGCATTGCCAAAGACACCATCTTGCTGGGCATGGGCAATCATTTTGAGTTGTGGGACAAAACAGCCTACGACACGCAAGAAGCGAAAGCCATGCAGGGTGACATGCCCGATGTCTTCAAGGACTTTTCGTTCTGAGGCCTGTGTGACGACCCATTGGCAACACACCACCGTCTTGCTCACTGAAGCAGTCGATGCATTGTTAGACAGTGCAGGCGAAGGCGCCCCAAAAAATACCTACGTCGATGCCACCTTTGGTCGTGGCGGTCATTCACGCTTGATTTTGTCGCGCTTGCCAGAGGGTGCGCAACTCATCGCATTTGACAAAGATCTCGAGGCCATCACAGAGGCAGCGCAAATCAGGGATGCGCGTTTTTCAATTCGGCACGAAGGGTTCAGGCATCTGGGTGAACTGCCCGCTGGCAGCATTGCAGGCGTGTTGATGGACCTGGGAATCAGCTCCCCCCAAATTGACAACCCCGACAGGGGTTTTTCTTTTCGTTTCGATGGCCCCTTAGACATGCGCATGGACACCACGCGCGGTCAGAGTGTGGCCGAGTGGCTGGCCTCTGCCAGCGTGGATCAAATCACGGAGGTGGTGCGTGACTATGGCGAAGAACGGTTTGCTTTTCCGATTGCAAAGGCGATTGTGGCTCGCCGACAAGAGCGGGGCCCAATTTCATCCACCGCCGATTTGGCCGGGATCGTGGCTAGTACGGTCAAAACCCGCGAGCCGGGCAAGGACCCTGCAACGCGGACATTTCAGGCTCTTCGGATTTTCATCAACGCCGAGCTTGAGGAGCTTGAACAGGCGTTAGAAGCCAGTCTTCAAGTGTTGCAACCCGGTGGCCGCTTGGTGGTGATTAGTTTTCACTCTTTGGAAGATCGCATCGTGAAGCAATTCATTGCGAAGCATTCCAAAGAGGTCTATGACCGCCGCGCACCTTTCGCAGTGCCGCAGCCCATGAGGCTGAAGTCTCTGGAGCGAATTCGACCCAGTGATGCCGAGGTGGCTGGCAATCCGCGTTCACGCAGCGCCATCATGCGCGTGGCCGAAAGAACGGCGGTGCTGGCATGACGCGCATGAATTTGTTCTTGGTCATCGCCATCATTTTGTCGGCCATGTTTTTGGTCCACAGTCATTACGAAGCGCGTCGCTCGTTCATGATTTTGGAAGCCGCCATGAAAGAGGCTACGCGTCTTGAGTTAGAGCACGAGCGTTTGCAAGTAGAGCGTCGTTCGCAAGCATCGCCGCTGCGCATTGAGCAAATTGCCAAGCAACAATTGCAAATGCGTTTGGTGACACCCGGCATTACCCAGTATGTGAAGCCGCCTTCTGATTTGCAGGCAAGCTCACAAAAAGTGGCTGCTAAAAAGTCTGAAAAATCGACCGAGGCCAAGCCATGAGCCGCAGTGTTCAGCTTTCCTCAAGCCCTTTGTTGGCCAGCAAAACGCCAGTTTGGCGCAGCAAACTCATTGTGGCCGCCATGGCCTTGGCCTTTGTGGGCTTGGCGGTTCGGGCTTCGTATGTTCAGGTCTTTGAAAATGCCTTTTACAAACGTCAAGGCGAAGTACGCTTTGCCAGAACCCTGACCTTGCCTGCCAATCGCGGCCGCATTTTGGATCGCAATGGTTTGATCTTGGCTTCCAGTGTGCCAGCGCCCAGTGTGTGGGCTAATCCAGAAGAGATTGACAGATCGCCAGAAGGTTTGCGTCGGTTGGGTAAGTTGCTTGAAATGTCGCCCACAGAGTTGGCTAAGAAATTAGAGAACGAAGACAAAACTTTTGTATGGCTTCGTCGTCAAATGGATGAGCCTGTGGTGAAGCAAATTTTGGCTTTGAACATCAAGGGCATCTACACCATCAAAGAATACAAACGGTTGTATCCCGAGGGTGAATCGGCAGCGCACATTGTTGGTTTCACCAATGTTGAGGACAAAGGTCAAGAAGGCATCGAGTTGATTTTCCAAGACCAACTCTCTGGCAAACCTGGGGCAAGAAGAGTCATCAAGGATCGCTTGGGTCGTGTGGTGGAAGATGTTGGACAAATGACGCCGCCTGTTGATGGCGAAGATTTGCAATTGAGCATCGATAGCAAGGTACAGTTTTTTGCTTATCAAAAATTGCGCGAAGCGGTTTTAGAAAACAAAGCCAAAGCAGGCAGTGTGGTGGTGCTAGATGCGCAAACGGGTGAAATCTTGGCGTTGGCCAACTACCCTAGCTACTCACCTGACAAGCGTGTCAATTTGAGTGGCGAGCAATTGCGCAATCGTGCACTCACCGACAGCTTTGAGCCTGGTTCCACGATGAAGCCTTTTGCCATTGCAGTCGCATTGGAAAAAGGCATCATCAAGCCTGAAACCATCATTCAAACGGCGCCCGGCAGCATCAACATCACGGGTTCAACGATCACCGATTCGCACCCTTACGGCGCCCTCACTGTCAATGAGGTGATTCAAAAATCGAGCAACGTGGGTACAGTGAAAATTGCCATGCAATTGCAGCCCCGTGAAATGTGGGAAATGTTCACAGCGGTGGGTTTAGGCCAGAAACCTCAATTGCCATTTCCAGGTGTGGTCAGCGGCCGCTTGCGGGCTGCCAAAACTTGGCGTCCTATTGAGCAAGCCACCATGAGTTATGGCTATGGTGTCTCGACCAGTTTGTTTCAAATGGCACGGGCGTACACCATTTTTGCCAGTGACGGTAAATCCTTGCCTGCCACCCTGATCAAGAGCGGTCAAATTCCAGCGGGAGTGCCTGTGATCAGTCCAGAAAACGCACAGGCCGTTCGCCACATGCTGAACTTGGCAGCAGGCCCTGGCGGTACAGCCCAAAAAGCGCAAACCATGGGCTATTCGGTGGGCGGTAAAACTGGCACGGCCCACAAGCAAGAGGGTAAGGGCTACGCGGGCAAAAAATACCGCGGTGTGTTTGTGGGCATGGCACCCATTGAAAAACCACGCATTGTGGTGGCCGTCATGATTGATGAACCTTCTAACGGCCGTTATTACGGCGGTGATGTGGCCGCGCCCGTTTTCAGTCAAACCGTGCAGCAAAGTTTGCGCTTGATGGGTGTGCAACCCGATATGAGTGTCAAACCACAAATTGTGGCCAACGCGGTGGAGGAGTCGTTCTGATGCAAACCCTGCACAGCCCCACTCAAGCCGCTGAATGGTTGCGCCAACACGTCACTGGCGTTTTGTGCACCGACAGTCGCGCTGTTCAAAAAGGCGATGGCTTCATTGCTTGGCCAGGCATGGCCACCGACGGTCGAGCTTATGTCGCATCGGCATTTGAGCAAGGTGCTGCAGCTTGTTTGGTAGAGGCAGAAGACTGCTCGCAATGGCAATCGGCCTGGCAAGCCGCAGCAAATAAAGTGCCCACTCAAGTGGCGGCCTATACCGGTTTGAAAGCAGATACGGGCTGGATTGCAGACGCTTATTACGAGCAACCCAGCCAAGCATTGAAGGTGTTGGCGGTCACAGGCACCAATG
>JBIIJK010000061.1:0-12064 GCA_044233865.1 Limnohabitans sp. | reverse complement strand
CCCTTAGCTCAGTTTGAATTTGCTTGGTCGTGAACTCCACCACGCCATACCCTTTGCGCTCGCTGTCAGCAAATAGGAAGTGTGGGTTTTCAGCCAAACGAGCGGCCAACCTAGAATTGCCGGCTGAACGCGCTGAAATGCTTGCGCCACAGAACTCAACGCCAATTTTAGCGCTGTCGTCTTTGTAGGCATCGGCCATGACATGACCCACCCAGTTTTCGTGCACATCACCGCCCAACAAAACCGGATTTTTTAACGCATGCCTTTGCATTGAAGCAGTCATGCGTTGACGGGCTGATGAGTAGCCATCCCAGCCGTCATTCCAAAGAAAACGCCCTTCGCCGAGTTTGTAGTCACGCCGGCCAAAGATGGTTTGCTGCGCCACCACATTCCAAGGACGCAGGTCTGAGCGTGCGTTTGAAAAGGCTTGATCCAGCCATTGCTCTTGGGCGGCACCCAACAATGTCCGTTGGGGGTCCAACCAAGCTTCACACTGATCGGGGTCAACCCAGCCTGAGCCAAAACCAAAACCTTTGTTGCAGACTTGGCGGTCACGGTATTGGCGATCGTCTAGCAAATAAATGTTGGCCAATTTGCCGTAAGCCACTTGCCCATAGATTCGCATTTCAGCACCTTTTGACACGCCGTCGATGGCGCGCGTTAAGGCGCTGGCTCGCAGTGGCATGTGCTCGTAAAAGGCTTGATAGGCTCTGGCCCGTTGCGCTGGAAAATCAAAGCCGGTGTTACCACTCATACCGCGCTCTAAAGCTGCGTAGTCGTTGGACACTTCATGGTCGTCCCACGTGATCAGCCAAGGGCATTGCGCATGCATGGCCTGCAAGCTTTTTTCACTTCTGTGCAGTGCGTATCGGTCGCGGTAATCAGACAGGCTACTGACCCAGCCGCCCGAGGGCAATCGAACAGCATTGGCGGCTCCCGCATATTCATAAATGTAATCACCCAAGAACAGCACCATGTCTAAGTTTTCTTGGCACATGTGGTCGTAGGCGCTGAAGTAACCATGTTCCCAGCGCTGGCATGAGGCGTAGGCCACACGGAGTTTTTGCACCATGGCCTCAGGGTGTGGCAGCGTTCTGGTTCTGCCCACCGTGCTTTGCGCATCACCGATTTGAAAGCGATAGAAGTACCACCGATCACTTTGCAGTTGATCAAGCTCTAAATGCACTGAATGCGCCAACGCGGACAGTGCCACCACTTGGCCAGTGCGGCGATTGACTTTGAAGCCTTCATCGTCCGCTACTTCCCATGTGACAGACACATCGCTTGCGGCAAATTGCGAGTTGCCGCTGGCTGCATCTGGCATGAGTCGGGTCCACAACACCACCGAATGGTGATTGGGCGATCCACTGGCCACGCCCAATGTAAAAGGGTTGTGCCTTAAAGGTGATTGCGCCATCGACAGACTGAACGACACAGGTGCCGAAGCCAAGGCCGCCCACTTCAAAATATCTCTGCGAGTATTGGACGCTGGCGCCAGTTGCGATTCATTGCGCGGCAATGTCATGTTGTTGCCAACCATTCTTGAAGCAAAGCCGTAAACTGCGCAGGCTTAGCACTCATCACCCAATGGCCTGTGTCAAATTCTTCTACGCGCGAACCAGGGTGAGCTGCAATTTTTTCAAGCCATTCAGGCGAATGAAACATGAATGGCTTGCGGCGGCCATAGACGTAAAGCATGGGACGGGCCGAAGGCAATCGCTTGAGCACATTGGCGGCTTTGTCAAAGCCGCCTAAAGAGCCCATCCACTTCATAGCATAGGGAGAGTTCATGCCACTGTGCATGTCGGCCAGCGGACTGGGGCACCTTAAAGCTTTGGCCATGTAACGCGTCATGCGGTTGGCCACAGACTTACCTGGCGATGCAAACCAGCGCGCTATTTGCCAAGCCACAGCCAACCAAATTTGATAGCTGAACACGCCCCATTTGGCTTTGGCAGTCCAAGAGGAAAGAAGGGCATGTGAATTGTGATCGCCCACATCAACGGCCACCATGCGCTTCACTCGATCTGGGTGCAGCGCTGCGTATTCATAACCAAAAATACAGCCCCAATCGTGCAAGACCAAAGTGACGGGTTTGTGAGGGCTGACAGCATGCACCACTTCATCGATGAAACCTACCATCTCAACCAACGACTTGGCTTGCATGGGTGCTTGAGCATCAAATGCGGGCAATGTAAAACGCACGCATTGGTGAGTGTCACTCAGCGCTTTTACGGTGTCATTCCAAAGGGCTAAGGTATCGGGCCAGCCATGCAACATGATCAGGGTTTCGGAGCCTTTGCCTTCAACTTGAATATCAACGCCATGAAGGTTCATTGAGTTCAAGCCGAAGCAGACACAGATGCGTCCATGGCTTGCTTCAAGCGATCAACACCTTCCAAAATTTTGTCTTCACCCACCGTGGCAAAGCTAAAGCGCAATGTGCTGTGATCGGGGTTTTGGCAAAAGAATGGGGCCCCGGGCACAAAGGCCACGCCTTTGTCGATGGCCATTTTGGCAAACGCATTGCCGTCTTTCACTTTACCCCCTGCACCCGTGAGGGTGGCCCACACAAACAACCCGCCTTGGGGTTGTACAAATGAAATGGCGTCGCCTAAATTTTGGCGCAGTGCGTTGCACATGGTTTTGGCGCGCAATGCATAAACCTGGCGCACTTTGTCTAAGGTGGCTGGCATGCGTCCTGCCTTGAGATATTGCGCGGCAGTGGCTTGCGCAAAGGTGCTGGTGTGCGCATCGCTGAATTGCTTGCACATGACTGCGCGGCTTAAAAGTTCTGAGGGTGCAATCATCCAACCTACACGCAGACCAGGGCTTAAGACTTTTGACAATGAGCCGCAGTGCACCAACCAATCGCGACTGCCAGGCACTTGCGCACTCAAGGCCAGCAAACTCGGAGGTGGTGCGTCATTGAAATACAAATCGCCGTAGGGATCGTCTTCCACCATGAGGGTTTTGTATTTGACGGCCAGTTCGAGCAACTTTTTACGGCGCTCTAAGTTAAGCAATGCACCTGTGGGGTTGCCAAAGGTCGGGATGACATAGACAAATTTGGGGCGGTGTTCGGCAATGAGTTTTTCCAGAACATCGGTGTCGACCCCATGACCATCGACTGGCGCAGAAATGAGCTCTGCACCATACAACCTAAAGCACTGGATGGTGGCTAAAAAAGTGGGGCCTTCCACAATGACTTTGTCACCGGGGCTGATCATCGTTTTGCCAATGAGGTCGAGTGCTTGTTGGCTGCCCGTGGTGACAATAAGTAGCTCTGAACTTAATTCTGTGACGCCCTTTTGAGACATAAAGTGCGCCAATTGCTCGCGCAATGGGCCATAGCCCTCTGTGGCGCCATACTGAAGTGCGGCACCGGGCTCTTGGGACAAGGCCAATGAGGAGGCCTCGCGAATGCCTTCCACGTCAAACATGGCGCTGTCGGGGAAGCCACCGGCAAAACTGATAATGCCGGGCTTGCCCAGAAGTTTGAACAACTCCCGAATGGCTGAAGTTTCGACATTGTTTAAACGATCGGCAAATTGCAAGGACATGGTGTATCTTCTCTCAAACACGGATGGTCAATTCTCACATTTTCTCTCATGAACGCACACAACATCGAACTCTTTTTTCACACCCTGAAAGAAGCCAACCCCCTGCCCACCACCGAGTTGGCCTACACCTCGGTGTTTGAACTGGTAACGGCTGTGCTACTTTCGGCTCAAGCCACCGATGTGAGTGTGAACAAAGCCACCCGCAAACTCTTTCCAGTGGCCAACACCCCAGCGGCCATTTTGGCTTTAGGGCAAGAAGGGCTTGAAAAATACCTCAAGACCATTGGGCTGTACCGAAACAAGGCCAGCAATCTGCTCAAAACCTGTCAAATTTTGATCGACCAATACCAAGGTGTGGTGCCCCGCTCAAGGGAAGCACTTGAGTCATTGCCAGGGGTCGGCCGGAAAACGGCCAATGTGGTCTTGAATGTGGCCTTTGGCGAACCCACCATGGCCGTCGACACGCACATCTTTAGGTTAGGCAACCGCACTGGCCTTGGTCCTGGCAAAAATCCGCTTGAAGTAGAGCTGAAACTTTTAAAAAGAATTCCAGAAAAGTACTTGGTCGATGCGCACCACTGGCTCATTTTGCATGGCCGCTATGTGTGCCAAGCACGCAAACCTTTGTGCCATCAATGCGCTGTTTCGGCGTACTGCGATTTCAAACCTAAAACGACTGCTTAAAAAATTACTTCGGCAAAGCCACCCAGCGCGTCACGCCTTCGTCTTGCCATTCACGCCACTGCAATCGATTTTGAAAAACAGCTGACAAGGCTTGGTGTGTGTCCTGGTCATTGGGCAAACCTGAGTGCACCCATCGGCCCTCTGACATCACCCAAACCCGGTCGGCCTGCAGTGCCAAATTGAGTTCGTGCAACACACTCACCACTGCAGCGCCAGTTTCGGTTAGGCAACGCACCCACTCTAACCAATCGGCCTGATGCGGCACATCGACACCAGCTAAGGGCTCATCCATGAGGTAGACCTGGGCTTGCACCGCCAATGCGCGCGCCAACAAAACGCGTTGACGCTCGCCACCAGAGAGTTGCCCCAAACTGCGCGTCCGCCAATCCCAGGCCTGCACTGTTTTCAAGGCCACTTCCACCACCGCATGGTCTTTGGAATTGGGCGTTGAAAGCCAAGACTGATGAGGCAAGCGGCCCAGCATGGCCACGTCGTAAACCGTCAGGTCGTCTTGGCCCGCTTCAGCTTGCCCCAGCCAGGCCAGTGTTTGCGCGCGCTCGCGGCGGTTCCATTCAGCCCAAGCTTTGCCTAACAAACTCACTTGACCTTCAGCAGGCGCTAATCCCGCCAAGGCTTTGAGCAAGCTTGATTTGCCAGCGCCATTGGGCCCCACCAAAGACACCCATTCACCCGCATGCAAAGTGAGAGACACACTGTTGACTGCTTTGAAATCGTCATGCATGACGGTGATGTTGTGGGCTTTTAATGCCACTTTGTGCAGAGCATTCATGCGCCGCCTCCTCTGCCACCAACGGGTTTAGAGATCATGCCACGCATCAAATACAACATGTAACCGCCACCCAAAATGGCGGTCAAAACGCCCACGGGCAATTCAAGGGGCGCCATTAAACCTCGCGCCAGCAAATCGGCACCGCCCAACAGCACAGCGCCCATCAGGCAAGACAAGCTAAGTGTTTTGCCATGCACTCCCTTCACGCGGGCTCTAACCAGATGCGGCGCTGCCAAGCCCACAAAAGCAATGAGGCCTGTTTGTGCCACGGCTGCTGCTGTGCACAAGGCCAACACGCCCAGCAACACCCAGCGCAAAGACTTGACGGGCAAACCCAAACTGAGTGCGGTGAACTCGCCCAAAGCCAAACCATCTAACAAAGGACTGGCCGCCACCGAGACGACCCAAGATACAAGCAGCACACCCAACATGAGGGCGCAAGCAGGCCAACTGACATAAGCCGTTGAGCCCAACATGAAGGACTGCACCGAGCCTTGAATTTGCGGAAACATGACCAGCAGCAAAGAGGCAATGGCACCAAACACCACCCCCACCACGACACCCGCCAATAACAAACGCAGCGTGTGTTGAACACCCCACGACAAAATCAAAGTTAAAGCTACCGCCAACCATGCGCCCATGAAGGCCATGCCCGTGATGCCCACACGCACGAACCAAGGCGAAACATCGATTTGACTCAGCATGACCATGCCAATGGCCACGCCCAAACTGGCGCCCGAAGCGCTGCCCAACAAATACGGGTCGGCCAAGGGATTTCTAAACAGACCTTGCGCCAAGGCGCCCGCCAAACCCAACAAGGCGCCCGCCAAACACGCGCCCAATGTGCGCGGCAATCGAATGTCAACAATCAAGCTGGCGTCGGCTTGAACTTGACCCCAGACCCATCCTTCACTGCCCACCAGTGCACCCGCCATGAGCAGCAACAAAAGTAAAAAGCCCAGCTGCCAAGCCAGCTTTGAAGCCGATGAAACTTTGCGGGCGTTCATTCTGGGTAGATCCGTTTTAAACAAGCCACCATCAACTCGGCAGCATCTGGAATGCGGGGCCCTGAACGCACAATGATGTCGGACTGATCTGGTGCGAAGCTGCAAATTCTTTGTTGCTCAATGGCTTCAATTCGGTGCCAGCCTGGCCTTTTTTTGAGATCGGCGGCAGCACGCTCACCCATGAAAATAATTTGCGGATTGGCTTTGACCACAAACTCAGGATTGACCTGAGGAAAAGCGCCCATCGAGGGTGTGACCACGTTGACCATGCCCAGACGCTTGAGTGTTTCGCCAATGTAAGAGGCCTCACCTGCTGCAAAATAACCGGTGCCTGCCTCAAAATAAATGCGCGCGCCTTTGGCTGACTTAGGCACGCGAGCCGCAGCGACTTCTAATTTTTGCTGAATGGTTTGCCAAAGAAGTTCAGCGCGCTCTTTGGAGTTTGGCAAGTGCAATGCACCTGCAATTTGCAGAATCACCCGGCGCATGTCCTCTTGGCTTTGCGGCTCTAAAGCGACCACCTTGATACCCATTGATTCCAAACGTTGCGTCACGCGCGAAGACCGCGCCAGCAAGACCAAATCGGGCTTGAGTTTCACCAAGGCTTCAAGTTGTGTATCGTCGAGGCCGCCCAACTTCGGCAAGGCCTTCACACGCTCTGGCCAGTTGCTGTATCGGTCAACGCCCACCAGCAAATCACAGGCTTTAAGCTCACACACAATTTCGCCCAAGGAGGGCAACAAGGTGATGACACGTTGCGGTGCTTTTTCAATGACCACAACGCGGCCGCGGTCGTCGGTTAAGGTAAACGGTGCTGTTGCATTTTGTGCAAACGCGTTTGCTACATGTAGCAGCATGCCAGCAGAGCAAGCCCAACCGGCCAACCCCGCCAACAACGGTTGCACAAATTTAAAAGCACCCTTTTGCATGACTTTGTTCCTGGCAAGCTCTTAAAGCTTAGGCGTCCACTTCAAGCCCGCAAACAAGCCGCGCTTGGGCATGTTGTAGCCATAGATGCTTTGGTAGTTGGCATTGCCTGCGTTTTCAATGCGCAAGTTGAGGCGCAACTCAGGTGTGAGTGCCTGGCTGGCTGTGAGATCTACTAGGCTATAGGCTGACAAAGTTTTGGCAGCATCCGTGCGCTCACCGGCGTAGCGCAACTGAACGCCCGCATCCCACTTGCCCAGCGTTTGAGTGATGCCGGCTTGGACCAAGGTCTTGGCACGTCGTGCCAAGACCTTGTGAGTGATTTCATTTTGTGGGTCCTGAGACGTGGCACTCAAGCGCCATTGCTGAGGTGCCCAACCGGCCACTACCCATTGACCCGCCAAGGCCATTTCAACACCTTGGTTTTTGGCCTTGGCAATGTTGGTTCTTGTCCAGTTGACATCGTTGTCGATCAAGTCGGTGTAGCTATTTTCAAAAGCGGTGATGCGCGCATTCCAAGTGGCTTGTGTGTATTGCATACCCAACTCTTGCGATCGGGCTTGTTCGGGTCGAAGTAGTGGATTACCGCCCCATGGGTAGTACAAGTCGTTGAAGGTGGGCGCCATGAAACCTGTCGAGGCACTGGCCTTCAATCGCAACTTTGGCGTTAGGAAATAGGCATAACCGGCATACCAAGTGTTGGCATTGCCAAAATCAGAATACTGATCTTGCCGCACATTCAATTGCCACTGCTGCTTTTCTACTTTGCCTTGATAACCCAAGCGCCATGAATTCACTGAACGCTCGGTAGGCTTGTATTCTGTGTCGCTGGCAATTTTTTGGCGTGTGTTTTCATAGCCCGAGGTAAGCGCATGATTGGGCCAGAGTGTCCAGACTGCGCCAATGGCAGAGGTTTTAGATTGTGAGTTGACGTAATAAGGATAGGCCGTCAGGGCTGCATTCAATTTGTCTTCCTGCTGCCCCACCGAAACGTCCCATTGCAACTCTTTCGAAGCTTTGTAAGTGGCATTGAGCAAGGCATTGCGCAGCACGCTCTTCGATTCATCCACTTGATTGGCTGGCCCCCACTGGCTGTCGTATTGCACTGTGGCATGTGTTTCTCGCAGCATTAATCCAATGCGTCCAGATTCAAATTCTTGCGAAAAATTGACGGCATCCGATTGGCGTGAGTAACCATCTCGATCTGTATTGGTGTCGGGTCTTTGCACAGGATTGAGGGCGTTGAAACCACGTGTCTGCATGTGTTCAGTCGAAGCATTCACACCAAAACCTGATGCCCATTTTTGACCTGCACTGACTTGGGCGCTTCTGAAACTTTCAGAACCTACCTGCCCCGAAGCTTCTATCCATGGGCCTTTCAAGCCATCGCCAGAATTTTGCCGCGTGAAAATTTGAATCACGCCACCCAAAGCAGTGCTGCCGTAAAGGCTGGACACATTGCCCCGAACGACCTCAATGCGCTCAATGCCACTCAGTGGCAAATGCTCGAGTGCCGCCAAATTGAAGTTCAAGTTGTTCATGGGCAGGCCATCGACCAACACCAAGGCGTGCCTTGATTCGGCACCGCGCATGAACAAGGTGGCCACACCACCCATGCCGCCCGATTGGGTCAATTCCATGCCCGCCAGTTGCTGCAGTAAACTGGGCACGTCTTTGGCCTGTGAACGCTCAATGTCTGAGCGTGTGATGACTGAGACATCGGGCAAGGCATCTTGCGCGCGCTGCATCACTCGGCTGGCCGTGATCACGGTATCGGGTAAAAATGTTTGAGAAAAAGCCAGAGCAGGCATGGCCATGCAAGAGACAAGCGCACTGAAGCGAAACGCAGAAAATTTCATGATTCAACCAACATATGTGTTCTCACCGCCTTCCCCGACAGTGCACGAACGTTAGACCCCTCTTTCGAGGGACCGCCTTGTTGGCCGGTATCCGGGCTAAGCAGAGCAACCTTCATCACCTTCCCAAGCACCTGTTTCAGAGCACTCAGTGGCAATCGATGAAAGCGGGGCAAAATTGCCCGTCTGCTGACCGTTGCGGGGGCAGCGCAGGTCAAGTTCACCCCGAAGGGGCTTCCTCTCCTGCTTCCCGTTGAACTGGGGTTTGTGAACCAAACCCCGAGCACCAACAATTGCCATTGTAAGATGTGAACTTGCACCAAACCTACAATCAGTGACATTACAATTCATCTGAAATGACGAACCCCACCACCGTCGACCAGATTGCAGACCGGATTGAGCATCTTTTGCTCCGCCACGAAGAGCTGCAAAAGACCAATGCACTGCTGCATCAGCAAGTGTTGTCTTTGTCTCACGAGCGCGACCTGCTCAAGTCCAAATTGGCGGCTGCCCGATCGCGTGTAGACGCCCTGATTGAGCGTTTACCTCAAAACTCCCCCTCTGACGCCGACTCATGAGCAACAAACAACTCGAAGTTCAAATCATGGGGCAAAGCTACCTTTTGGGTTGCCCCGAAGGTGGTGAAGCCCGTTTATTGGCGGCAGTAGACAAGGTTGATCAGGCCATGTGCAAAGTGCGGGACGCTGGCAAAATCAAAGCGCGCGATCGCATAGCCGTATTGGCCGCCCTAAACTTGGCCTTTGATCAAGCTGAATTAGCCTCAAGCGCAGAGAACCAAACAGTCAAACCGCCGTTAGAAGCAGCCGCTTTCAATGAAGCTGACAACGACCGCCTGGGTCAGTTGCTCAAAAAACTCGATCAGGCCCTTCACAAAGACGGCCAGCTGATCTAAGCCTACAATCGCCCTGTCTGCAGTGCATGCTGGGCTTTATATTTCCTTGAACCAATGCTCTTAGAGCCCGGGCTTGGAACATCGTCTGGTGAGCGTGATCATCTCGCGTCAGATGAACCCAACGCCAGTCTGACCTTGCCCACCTGAACCCCGGTTCAGGATGCCGGCCCAGTGGCACTTGCAGACACCTTTTTAAAAACATTTTGAATCCGCCGGTAGGAGACCCACATGAAGTGGTTGCGTTATTCACACCAAGGCCAGGTTGGCTTGGGTCAATTGGTGGGTGACACCCTCCATGTTCATCAAGGCTCTCTGTTTGAAAATCCTCAACCCACGGGCGTCACCTTGCCTTTGTCGGACCTTGAGATTTTGGCGCCTTGCCAGCCCACCAAAGTGTTGGCCCTTTGGAACAATTTCAAAGCGGCTGCTGAAAAGAATGGCTGGTCGGCACCCACAGAGCCACTCTATTTTCTCAAATCGCCCAACTCCTATTCGCATCACCTTCAAGCTGTGATTCGGCCCCAACAAGATGTCGGCAGAGTGGTGTACGAGGCCGAATTGGGCATCGTCATTGGCAAACGCGGCCGTGATATTCCCCTCGTGGATGCCGCTCAGCATATCTTTGGTTACACGTGTGTCAACGATGTCACAGCCGTTGAACTGCTGCGTTCAGACACCAGTTTTGAACAATGGACTAGAGCTAAAAATTTTGATGGCTTTACCCCTTTCGGCCCTTGGATTGAAACTGAATTGGATTGCACCAGCGCCGTCGTGACGGCCAAAGTGAATGGCCGAGAGCGCCAGAATTATGCGGTCAGTGACATGTTTTTTTCCCCGCAAGAATTGGTCGCCAAACTCTCCAGAGGCATGACTCTAGAGGCGGGCGATGTTATTTCTTGCGGCACATCACTCGGGGCCATGCCTTGGCAAAATGATGCTGTGGTCGAAGTGGCCATTGAAGGCATTGGCACCCTCACCAACACCATGAAAGAGTCAGCATGAATTTGAACATTGCCATCGTGGGCGCAGGCGCCATTGGGGGTTACCTCGGTGTGAAGTTGGCCTTGTCGGGCAACAAGGTCACTTTCATTGCGCGCGGCGAAAACCTCAAAGCCATTCAAGCCAATGGCATGACGCTGACCTTGGAAGACGGTACATCGCTGCATGCACCCAATGTCAAGGCCTGCACCATCGACGAGGCCACACCGCACGACTATGTTTTCTTAACCATGAAGTCGCACCAGGTCAGCCCTGTGGCTGAACAAATTGGCAGGCTGTGCCATGACAAAACTGCCGTCGTCACCCTGCAAAACGGCGTGCCTTGGTGGTACTTTTACAACCTGGTGGGCGAGTATCAAAACCGCCAATTGACTTCCATCGATCCTGGTGGCGCCCAGTGGCAACACATTGGCCCAGAGCGGGTGATTGGTGCAGTGGTTTACCCCGCCGCTGAATTGGTTGCCCCTGGCGTTGTCAAACTCATTGAAGGCAACCGCTTTACCTTGGGCGAGCCCAGTGGCGAAAAGTCAGAACGTGTGACGGCATTGGCGCAGGCCATGATTGCCGCAGGATTCAAAACGCCTGTGTCTACAGACATTCGCAGCGAGCTGTGGGTCAAGCTCTGGGGCAACCTGACTTTCAACCCCGTGTCTGCATTAACGCACGCCACGCTAGAAGACATTTGCAATTTTGATCTCACGCGCAATTTGGCAGCCACCATGATGGCGGAAGCTCAAACTGTAGGAGAAAAATTAGGCGTTCAATTCAAAATCAGCATCGACAAACGAATTGCGGGCGCACAAGCTGTAGGCGCTCACAAAACTTCCATGCTGCAAGACATTGAACACGGCAAAGCTTTAGAGTTAGAAGCGCTTCTTGGTAGCGTGATTGAGCTGGGCCGCATCTGCAACATGCCCACGCCCACACTCGACTCGGTTTACGCCATGACGCGCTTGCTCGAGCAGAGTGTGTTGAGAAAAGGCAAAGGCATTAGCCTCGACTGAGTTTTTTCAAGAACCCAAGCGCTGGCCACAAAAGCATGACTAGGGCAAGGCAAGTAATTGTGCCGGCCAAGGGCGTGCTCACAAAAATGTCTAAGCTGCCTTTGGAAATCAGCATGGACTGTCTAAAGCTGGTTTCGGCCATGTCACCCAGCACCAAGGCCAAGACCAAAGGTGCCATCGGGTATTTGAGCTTTTTGAAGGCATAACCCATCAAGCCAAAGACCAACATCAACACGACATCCTGCAAACTGTTGTGAACGGTGTAGGCACCCACGGCACAAATCACCACAATCACTGGCGCAATGATCGAAAACGGAATTC
>JBIIJK010000131.1:0-2996 GCA_044233865.1 Limnohabitans sp. | reverse complement strand
TTTGTTCTGCTGACGGTGGCAGGCTTCATAGCCTTTGGTTCAATGAAAGTGCAAAACTTTCCAGATCTTGATCTACCCACTATTACGGTGAATGCCAGCTTGCCCGGCGCAGCCCCCACCCAGCTAGAAACCGATGTGGCCCGCAAGCTTGAAAATGCTTTGGCGCCCTTGCAAGGTTTGAAACACATCACCACCAAAGTACAAGACGGTACCGTGTCCATCACGGCCGAGTTTCGAATGGAAAAGCCCGTGCAAGAAGCAGTGGACGATGTGCGCTCAGCCATCCAAAGTGTTCGCGCCGATTTGCCAGGCGAATTGCGCGATCCCATTGTTCAAAAAATCAACCTCGCTGGCACGCCA
The DNA here is from genome assembly GCA_044233865.1 of Limnohabitans sp. Lineage (GTDB taxonomy): Bacteria > Pseudomonadota > Gammaproteobacteria > Burkholderiales > Burkholderiaceae_C > Limnohabitans_A. The sequence goes on along the minus strand of JBIIJK010000131.1, from coordinate 2,636 downwards.
GTACTGGCCTACACCCTGCGATCAAACCGCATGGATGACGAGGCCTTGTCTTGGATGGTCGACAAGGAGATTACCCGCAAACTCTTGTCCTTGCGTGGCGTAGGCGCAGTAAACCGAGTCGGCGGAGTCACGCGCGAAGTGCACATTTCGCTTGACATTAACCGCTTGCAGGCGTTGGGTATCACCGCGGCTGAAGTGTCGCGCCAACTCAAACAAATTCAACAAGAAGGCTCTGGTGGGCGAATGGACTTGGGCGTTGGCGAGCAGGCTGTACGCACCTTGGCTACGGTCAAAACCGCACAAGAGGTCGGCCAAATTGAGCTGGCCACATCCCGTGGCGCACGCGTGCGCTTGGACCAAGTGGCCAAGGTCAGCGATACCTTGGCGGCGCCTCGTTCTGCTGCCAGTCTGAATGGAACACCCGTGGTAGGTTTTGAGGTGGTCCGCAGCAAAGGTGAAAGCGAAGTGGCCGTGGGCCACTTGGTGCGCAAAGCATTAGCAGATTTTCAAATTCAACATCCAGACGTCGAAATCACCGAGTCTTTTGATTTTGTGACGCCTGTTGAAGAAGAATATTCCAGCTCTCTGATCTTGCTGTACGAAGGGGCAATATTGGCAGTGCTGGTGGTCTGGCTGTTTCTGCGTGACCTGCGAGCCACTTTTGTTTCAGCCGTTGCATTGCCCTTGTCGGTCATCCCTGCTTTCATTGGAATGGCGTATTTGGGCTTCTCAATCAATGTGGTCACGCTGCTCGCCTTGTCTTTGGTCATTGGCGTACTGGTAGATGATGCCATTGTGGAAGTAGAAAATATCGTGCGTCACCTGAGGATGGGAAAAACGCCTTACCAAGCGGCCATGGATGCGGCTGATGAAATTGGCTTGGCCGTGATCGCCACCACCTTTACTTTGATCGCCGTATTCTTGCCCACAGCCTTTATGTCAGGCATTCCGGGAAAGTTTTTCAAGCAATTTGGTTGGACAGCTTCGCTTGCAGTTTTTGCCTCGCTGGTAGTGGCACGGGTGCTCACCCCCATGATGGCGGCTTACATGCTCAAGCCCATCGTGACCCCCGAAAAAGAGCCAAGATGGCTGACCCACTACATGGTTTGGGTGGCATGGTGTATGAAGCATCGCGTTGTGACCATGGTCATGGCGACGCTGTTTTTTATTGGCTCCATCATGCTGGTGCCTTTATTGCCGCAAGGCTTTATTCCGCCCGACAACAATTCGCAAACCCAGGTCTATGTTGAGTTGCCCCCAGGATCAACGCTTGAGCAAACCCAGGCCAGCGCCGAGCAAGCTCGAACCCTTTTGGCATCGATAAAAGATGTGCAGAGTGTCTACACCACCATCGGTGGTGGCAGCGCAGGCTCTGACCCATTCGCAGGTAGCGGCGCTGCCGAAGTTAGAAAAGCCACCCTGACCATTCAACTGACCGAGCGCAGTCAACGTCCGCTTAAGCAGCAAATTGAAAACGACATTCGTCAGGCGCTGCAACAGTTGCCTGGCGTGAGAACCAAGGTGGGATTGGGCGGCTCTGGTGAGAAATACGTTTTGGTGCTCACAGGCGATGACCCGCAGGCCTTGCAAACTGCAGCCATGGCAGTCGAAAATGACTTGCGCACCGTCAATGGCTTGGGCTCTATTGCGTCTACCGCCAGCCTTGTGCGCCCAGAAATCGCTGTGCGCCCCGACTTTGCAAAGGCTGCTGATTTGGGCGTGACCAGCGCAGCCATCAGCGACACCTTGCGCGTAGCCACCTTGGGTGATTACGACGCGGCCTTGCCCAAGCTCAACTTGTCTCAGCGGCAGGTGCCCATTGTGGTCAGGCTAAGCGACGATGCGCGCAAAGACTTGGGCGTGCTTGAGCGCTTAATCATCCCAGGCAGCAAAGGTCCCGTCATGCTTGGCCAAGTAGCCAGCATAGAGCTTGCAAGCGGGCCAGCGGTGATTGACCGGTACGATCGCCAACGAAATGTCAATTTTGAAATTGAACTCTCTGGTATGCCCTTAGGGGATGTGACGCAGGCGGTTCAAAAGCTACCTTCGTTACAAAGTCTGCCACCGGGCGTGAAAGTGGTTGAGGTGGGAGATGCCGAGGTCATGGGTGAGTTGTTTGCAAGTTTTGGTCTGGCCATGACAATTGGCGTGTTGTGCATATACATCGTACTTGTGCTGCTTTTCAAAGGCTTTTTACACCCGCTTACTATTTTGGCGGCGCTGCCACTTTCTCTGGGTGGCGCGTTTGTTGGCTTATTGATTGCTCAAAAGAGTTTTTCGATGCCATCACTCATTGGCTTGATCATGCTGATGGGTATTGCTACCAAAAACTCCATCTTGCTGGTGGAGTACGCCATTGAAGCGCGGCGTGGCAAACCAGCGGAAGGGAGCAATCCTGCTGTACCCGGCATGAGCCGCTGGGACGCCATGATTGATGCTTGCCACAAACGAGCGCGCCCAATTGTGATGACCACCATTGCCATGGGAGCGGGCATGCTGCCTATTGCTCTAGGTTGGGGAGCGGCCGATACCAGTTTTCGCTCACCCATGGCAATTGCCGTTATTGGTGGACTCATCACCAGCACCGTTCTAAGTTTGCTGGTCATTCCAGTGGTGTTCAACTACTTGGATGATCT
>JBIIJK010000149.1:0-3019 GCA_044233865.1 Limnohabitans sp. | reverse complement strand
ACTTGTTGCATGCTGGCCAAGCCTGTGAAGGCATGCATGATGCCCCACACGGTTCCAAACAAACCGACATAGGGCGATACTGAGCCCACAGAAGCTAGGAAAGACAACTGAGCCTCGGCCACATCCATCTCGCGCTGGAAACTGGCACGCATAGCGCGACGAGCACCATCTAGTAGAGTGCCCGTATCGGAAATTCTGCGTTCGCGTAATTTTTGATACTCGCGCATGCCGCTTGCAAAAATGCGCTCCATAGGACCTGACAATTTTGAGTTTTGAACTGCGGCAGAAAACAAATCGTTCAAGCTAATGCCCGACCAAAACTGCTGTTCAAACTCTTCATTCAAAGTTTGAATGCGTTTGATGGCGGTGAGTTTGCCCACAATGGCGGCCCAACTGGCAATCGAAATGGCCATCAGAATGACCATGACCAGTTGCACCACAAAGCTGGCATGCAACACAAGTTGAATGATGGACATGTCTTGGTTCATTGAAGTGCTTCCAAAATTTTGACCGGTATACGGCCGGGTTTGAGAGTTTGGCTGTCGACCCAGCCAATTCGGATAGTGCCTTCAGCCAGTAATTTTCGTTCACCCTGAGCTGCAAGCCAAGCTTTTTGCGTCAACACCAAGCTGGCTCGGCCAGCTGCTGAAGTTTGAGCCGTCACTTCAAGCAAATCGTCTAAGCGAGCAGGTGAGAAATACTTGACTTGCGTTTCGCTCACGACAAACATGCCGCCGCATTCATCTTTCAAAGAATGCTGCTCAATGCCCAAGGAACGCAGCCACTCTGTGCGAGCGCGCTCAAAAAATTTCAAATAGTTGGCGTAGAAAACGATGCCACCGGCATCGGTGTCTTCCCAGTAAATTCTGATTGGAAATTGGTAGGCGGTTTTCATGCGCGTGCGCGGCCTGCCTCGCGGTCGGCTTGAACTTCATGCGATCGCAGCTGTGGCGCCAAGCCTTCCAAAACGGCATTCACATATTTGTGACCATCGGTGCCACCAAATTCTTTGGCCAATTCGATGCACTCATTCAAGCTGACACGCCAGGGGACATCGAGACAATGTTTCATTTCGAAAACACCAATCCACATGACTGCGCGTTCAATGGGAGAAATTTCAGCCATACTGCGATCGAGCAGAGGCAAAATGAGTTTGTCTAAGTCGGCAGCCTGTTCTGAACACCCATACAAAAGCGCATCGTAATGGGCTGAGTCGGCTTTGTGAAAGCCAGACAAATCGCGTGTAAACAAGTCGATGTCTGCTGCTTCATTTTTTCCAACCAAGACTTGGTACAAGGCTTGAAGGGCAAACTCACGCGCGCGACTGCGTGCAGACTTGCTGGCAGATTTACCTTGTTTGCGAGTCGTCGGCTTGCTGATTTTTTTTTCAGGCAACTCGCTCATGCCAATTCCTCATCGTCCAATTCGTCAACGCCTGCAGACAAGTCTTCCATGAGCATGGCCATTTCAACAGCCACTCGAGCAGCATCACGGCCTTTTTCAGTTTGACGGGCAATGGCTTGCTCTAAATTCTCGGTGGTCAGAATGGCATTGGCAATGGGCACGTTGTAATCAAGCGAAATGCGGCTGACGCCTGCGCCCGATTCATTGGCCACCAATTCAAAGTGATAAGTTTCACCGCGAATGATGCAACCCAAGGCCACCAGCGCATCGTATTCACCGCGTTCTGCCATGGCTTGAAGTGCGATGGGCACTTCTAACGCACCAGGAACCAGCACATGGTCGATGTCATGAACACCTAGAGCTTCTAATTCTTGAATGCAAGCCACTGCCAAGGCATTGGTGATGTCTTCGTTGAAGCGTGCTTGCACGATGCCGATGTGCAGACCCAAACCGTCTAACTCTTGTTCAATACCTTTGTCTGCGCCTTGCATATTTATTCCTTAGGGATGTAACCTGTAACTTCAACGCCATACCCGGCCATGCTGGGCATGCGACGGGGTTGACCCATCAGTTTCATTTTTTGAACACCGCACTCGCGCACAATTTGAATGCCCACACCGTAGGTGCGCAAATCCATTTTGCTTTTGTTGGGTGCTTGGGCTGAGCGTGCACGGCCTTCAAATTGCGCGAGCAATTGCTCTGCACTTTCGCCGCAATTGAGCAGAACCGCTACACCGTGGCCTTGCTTGTTAATGTAGTTCAAGCAGTTTTCCAAGCTCCATGAATGCATGCTGCGGCCAACTTCAAGGACATCAAATACGGACAAAGGCTCATGAACTCGAACAGGTACTTCGGCATCCGCATGCCATTTGCCTTTGACCAAGGCCAAGTGCAAGGATTGGCTGGGTTTGTCTTTGAATGCATGGGCTGTGAATTCGCCGTGTGCAGTTTGCAATACACGCGTACCGACTTTTTCTACCAAAGACTCGGTACGACTTCGGTATTCAATGAGGTCGGCAATGGTGCCAATTTTGAGGCTGTGCTCTGCTGCAAAAATTTGCAAATCTGGAAGCCGTGCCATGGTGCCATCGTCTTTCATGATTTCGCAAATCACAGAAGATGCGCTGCAGCCAGCCATGGTGCCCAAGTCGCAACCAGCTTCTGTATGACCGGCGCGCATTAAGACCCCGCCTTCGACGGCTTGTAGGGGGAAGATGTGGCCAGGTTGAACCAAGTCATTGGCGGTGGCATTCATGGCCACAGCAGCTTTCACGGTCAATGCGCGGTCAGCGGCAGAAATGCCGGTGGTCACACCTTCGGCGGCTTCAATTGAAACAGTGAAGGCGGTGCTGTAAACCGTGCCGTTGCTGGCAGCCATGGGGGGTAATTTCAAGTGCTCGCAACGTTCGCGCGTAAGCGTTAGGCAAATGAGGCCGCGGCCATAACGAGCCATGAAGTTAATGGCTTCAGCCGTGACGTGATCAGAAGCAATGAGCAAATCGCCTTCGTTTTCACGGTCTTCGTCATCGACCATGATGACAATGCGACCCGCGCGCAAGTCTGAGACGATGTCTTCTACGGGGGAGATTTGTACAGGCGTCAGGGGACGGCCAGA
>JBIIJK010000059.1:0-12319 GCA_044233865.1 Limnohabitans sp. | reverse complement strand
CCACAACACGCTTACACACGCAAATTATTTGAAGCAGCGCCCCCTGCTATTTTTTAATCGTTTTTTAAAACTCAAAAATTGCCATGACACGCATTTTGATCGCTGGTTATCAGCACGAGACCAATACTTTCGCACCCAGTTTGGCCGATTGGACGGCCTTCAATCGTGGTGAATCTTTTCCGGCTTTCATGCGCGGGCAGGCGGTGATTGAGCAGCTCTCTGGCATCAACATTCCCATTGCCGGCTTCATCGATGTGGCCAAGCGTTTGCGCTGGGAGCTTGTGCCTTCTGCTTGGGCGGGTGCCACACCTTCTTCGTACGTCACCCAAGATGCGTTTGAGCGCATCAGCCAAGCCATCATGGAGGATGTGCAGCGTGCTTTGCCCCAAGGCTTGGACGGTGTGTATTTGGATTTGCACGGTGCTGCTGTGGCAGAAAATGCCGATGACAGCGAAGGTGAATTGATCTCGCGCATTCGGCTGTTGGTAGGCCCTGCCATGCCCATTATTGCTAGCCTTGATTTGCACGCCAATGTGACCAAGCGCATGCTGGCGCAAAGTGATGGCTTGGTTTCATACCGAACTTACCCGCACATTGACATGGCCGATACGGGTGAGTTGGCAGCACAACTGATGCAACGACGTTTAAAGTTGGGCCGCAAAGAACCCATGCATGCAAGGCGTTTCCCGTATTTGATTTCTTTGAATGCCCAAAGCACTTGGATGGAGCCTGCCAAAACGGCCTATGATCAATTGCTGGCACTCGATCACGACTCGGGTGTGATGTTGAGTTTTTGCATGGGTTTTCCTGCTTCAGATTTCGATGAATGTGGACCTGTGGTGTGGGGACATGGCGAGCAAGCAGAAAAAGTGGTTGAACAACTTTTCCAAGCGGTCAGCCCGCCTTCGCTTTGGCAACCCGAATGGTTGCCTGCTCGCGAAGCGGTGGTGCAGGCCATGGCCAAAGCAGCCTCCTCATCTTTGCCGGTGGTCATCGCCGACACCCAAGACAACCCGGGCGCAGGTGGCGACAGCAACACCACCGGCATGCTGCATGCATTGCTTCAGCAAGGCGCTGGCAAAGTTTTTCCGGGTCAGGTGGCGCTCGGCTTGATGTTTGATCCTGGTACCGCAAAGATGGCCCACGAGGCAGGCATCGGTGCGCAAATCGATTGCGCGCTTGGCAAAGCAGTCCCCATTTTTACGGGCCAACTCAGTGATCCACCTGTGCAAGGCAGATTCACAGTCAAGGCGCTTAGCGATGGCCGATGTGTTTTGAAAGGTCCCATGATGACGGGTGTAACCGTTCAAATGGGATTGAGTGCTTGCTTGGAAATTGAAGGCATTTTGGTGGCTGTGGTGAGCGGCAAAATGCAATTGCTCGACCGTGAGTTATTGCGCACCGTTGGCATTCATGCTGAAAAAATGAAGCTTGTGGTGGCCAAAAGTTCCAACCACTTCCGCGCAGATTTCACACCCATTGCTTCTCAAGTCATTGTGGCCAAGGCGCCCGGCCCCATGGCGGCAGACCCCGGCGATTTGCCTTGGAAAAAACTCAGCCCTCAAACTAGGACACGACCATGACCGCTCACAACACACCCACAGATCTAACGCAATGCACCGCAGAGCAATTGCTGCATCTGTATCGAAGTGGTCAAGCATCGCCTGTGGATTCAACCAAGGCCTTGTTAGCGCGCATCGAGAAACTCAATCCCAAACTCAATGCCTTCACATTGGTCGACGAAAAAGTGGCCATGAATTGCGCCAAGTCCAGCGAGGCCAAGTGGCAAGCGCATCGAAAAGCAGCGCTACACGGCGGCGCAGAGGTGGGCGCTTTGGAAGGCGTGCCTGCCTCCATCAAAGATTTAATTCTCACTCGGGGTTGGCCCACATTGCGCGGCAGTCGTACCGTCGATCCGAATCAAGCTTGGGAAGTCGACGCACCTGTTACAGCGCGCTTGCGCGAATCTGGCGCGGTGTTGTTTGCCAAAACCACAACGCCTGAATTTGGTTGCAAAGGTGAAACCAATTCGCCCGCCACAGGCATTACGCGCAACCCTTGGAACACCGATAAAACGCCAGGCGGTTCTTCCGGCGGTACCGCCGCCGCAGTCGCTGCAGGTTTAGGGCCGATCGGCGTGGGTACTGATGGCGCTGGCAGTGTGCGCATTCCAGCAGCTTTCTGCGGCAACTTTGGTTTGAAGCCCAGCTTTGGTCGGGTGCCGGCTTACCCACTTTCACCTTTTGGCTCGGTGGCGCATTTGGGCCCTCACACCATGAGCGTGCGCGATGCAGCGCTCATGATGAATGTGATGAAGCAGCCCGATGCACGTGATTGGACTTCACTGCCACCCGATGCCACAGATTATTGTGTAGGTTTAGAAGATGGTATTCGCGGTTTGCGTATTGCCTATTCACCCACCTTGGGCTATGCCAAAAATGTTCACCCAGATGTGGCTGCCGCTGTGGAAGCTGCTGTCAAAGTTTTGCAAAGTTTGGGTGCTCATGTAGAGCAGATCGACCCTGGCTTTGAAGACCCGCTGGAAATTACAACAGGCTTGTGGTTTTTAGGTGCGCTCTCGGTTTGGAATGGCCTCTCGGCTGATCAACAAGCTTTGGCCGACCCTGATTTCAAAGCTGAAGCTGTGCTGGGTCAAAAGCTCAGTGCCATGGACGTGCAGCAATTGAATCTGAAGCGCGGTGTTTTAGGTTCTCACATGCGTCAGTTCATGCAGAAATACGATTTGTTGGTCACGCCTTCTGTGTCAGTGCCAGCATTTGATGCGCGTCCTGCCGGTCAACAAGCCATGACGCCCGAAGCCATGTTGGGTTGGACGCCATTTAGCTATCCCTTCAACCTCACGCAGCAGCCTGCTTCCACCATTCCTTGTGGTCTCACCAAAGACGGCTTGCCCATTGGTTTGCAATTTGTAGGCCGAATGTTTGACGACGCCATGGTACTGAGGGCTTCACGGGCCTATGAGGCTGTATGTCCTATCCCACGTCCTCAGATCTAAGCCACTTTTTCAAACGCTACCAACTTAGGCACGTTGGGCGCAATCCAAATAGAGCGTGTGTGCGGCAACATGATGATGCCTGCCACACTTTCGACGCGGGCTTCGGGGGGTATGGCGGGGTCGGGGCTTCGGCAAATAGACCAAAGGCCATCTGACTCATCACGCAGGAAATTTTGCAGTTCTTCAAAACCAATGCGTTGGCCGTTTTTCACGGCCGCTGCGTGACGCAGACCACTGATCAAACGAGGTGTGCTGGATAAAGCCAGGCCCATGGGCGACTGTTGATCGCTCAATGATTCACACAAGAAATGGTTGGTGTGCACCACGCACCCATCGACAGGTTTCACTTCATCCCAGCCACCCGGTGAAATTTCAAAACACGCCACTTCACCCGTGGAATCTGCTACGGGAATATTGGACGCTGCGCCAAACTTCAAAGTTTGAATACGTGCCAGTGCCAAACGCGCTTGTGCCACAGATTGACAAGACAACAAATGCCTGAGTACCACATGCACAGGCACCCCTGGCGTTGCGCCATCTGTGACCGAACGCAAAATATTCAGGCCAATGGCCAAGCCGCCTTCGCTCATGCCAATTTTGGCCAACATGCCGCCTTCGGTGAGGGTGGTAAAAGTACGGCCTTGTTCGTCATAAGATTGCAGAATGACCAAGGCGGGGCGTTGCCGACCCACCCAGTCCCAATTTTGCGAAAACCAAGCGTGGCCATCTGCACTGCCCAAAGCATTGACACACAAGGATGTGCATTCGCCTTCCTTCCAAACGTCTTTTAAAGCGTTTGCGCCATCAGCCTCTAAAGTCCAATCGGGTAAGCCCATTGCGGTGTTGGCTACCAATGCCAAGGCGGCTTCTTGGGTCTCATCGCTTAAAAAGTTGGGCGGCAAAATCTCTGTTCTGCAATTGAGCGCCAAGATGTCTTCGAGCTTCAAAGCAGCGCCGTCGGCCATGCCCTGCATCTCTGGGATCAATGCAGGGTCAAGGGCTTGAATGACCGGTGTGTAAGCTTTGGCGCGCTCACAAGCCTGTGTCCAAGAGATGCCGCAAGTGGCAAACAATCTTGCATAGGTGATGCGGCTGTGCTGGGCTTGAACTGCGCTGGCCTTGCCAAATTCAAGACCTCGCTCATAGGCGGACAGACTTTTTGAGATTTTGATTAAAGGGAACATAAAAATCATTATCATCCGCATATGACATTTTTGGCAATCGACGTCGGCAACACTCGTTTAAAGTGGGCGCTTTACGACAGGCCGCATACCCAAGCCAATGTATTGGCACAGGGCGCGGAATTTTTAGAGAACATCGAAACCCTCGCAGACGGGCCATGGGCCAGCTTGCCTGCGCCTCAGTACATGCTGGGCTGCGTGGTGGCCGGTGATGCTGTGAAGCGTCGTGTTCAAGAGCAAATGGAACTCTGGGACGTGCCCCCGCAATGGGTGGTGTCTTCCAATGCAGAAGCCGGTATCAGCAATGGCTATGACCATCCTACCCGCTTAGGCTCAGACCGTTGGGTGGCCATGGTGGGTGCCCGTCATCGCATGTTGGCGCAAGGGCTAGAAAAACCTTTGGTAGTGGTCATGGTGGGTACGGCCGTCACGGTGGAGGCCCTCGATCAGCATGGCAAATTTTTAGGCGGTTTCATTTTGCCAGGGCACGGCATTATGTTGCGCGCCCTCGAGTCGGGTACAGCCGGATTGCACGTGCCAACGGGCGAAGTCAGGCCCTTTCCCACCAACACCAGCGATGCCCTCACCAGCGGCGGCACCTATGCCATTGCGGGGGCCTGTGAGCGCATGGTGCATCACCTAAAAGAGCACACTGGCATTGAGCCACATTGCGTCATGACGGGCGGTGCGGGTTGGAAAATGGCGCCCAGCATGGCCATTCAATTTGAGTTGGTCGACAGTCTTATTTTTGACGGACTGTTAAAGCTGGCGCAAACGCGATTTACTTGAGGGCTTTAAGCCTCATCTGGCGAGTAGGCTTTGGTCAGTTGCATCAAATGCAAGCGCTCTTTTTCATTTTCCAAGTAGGGTGCCAGCAGCAACAGCACATGCCGCGCACCGCGCGCTAGCGCATCACCAGCACTCTCGGGCTGCATGGCGTGTCGGGGGTTGCGCACGTATTCATAACTGAGCCAGTACGTCACAACCACCGACATGCTGGCCGAAAGGGTGGTGAAAGTCTCTGGCTCGTTGCGAATGTGGCCTTGGTTGGCCAAGGCTTGTAGCAACTGGTGCAAGGATGAAGTTTTAACTTCTAAGATGTGTTTGAAGTTGGTTTCCAGGTGGCGATTTTTAGACAGCAGATCATTCAAGTCGCGGTACAAAAACCGGTGCTCCCAAATGAGCTCGAACAGGGAATGTAAAAAAAACCAAGCGTGTTCCACATCTTTCACATCTTGGCTGGCATCTAGCAACTTCAGAATGTCTGTCTTGTAGTTGTCAAACAGGTGGCTGACCAATTGGTCTTTGGCGGGAAAGTGATAGTACAAATTGCCAGGGCTGATGTTCAACTCGGATGAAATCAGCGTGGTCGACACATTGGGCTCACCATAGCGATTGAACAAGTCTAAAGAGACTGTTGCAATTCGCTCGGCGGTGCGTCGAGGGGCTTTTTTAACCATGCTTGAACTACTGTGTGGTCTTGGTGGTTTTGGCAGCGGGTCGTTTTCGCGTTGGCGCTTTAGGCTTTGCAGGGGCGGCACTTTTGCCCAAGGCCGCTTCCAGGGCGGCCACACGTTCTTGCAAATCAGCCACTTCTTGGGCTGAGGGCAGGCCCAAACTTTTGAGGGCACGTGCCACACGGTCTTCAAACAAATGTTCAAGCCGATCGACCTTGACGGCCATGGGCTGAACAAGCCCAGCGCTGAGGCCTTGGGTCAATTGGTTGAAGTGGGCTGCCGCCTCGTGTATTTTTTCTTGCGCTGCAGCTTGCGATTGGCGCTGAAACGCCAAGCCTTCCGCCACCAAGGTTTCAAAGGTCTTGCTGCCTTGGGCCCTGGCCTGCGCTTGCGCTTGCGCCATAGCGCCCAAACCCGCTAACCAAATGTCTTTAGAGGCGGCGCTGTGCAGGGGTTCGCTAGAAATTGATGCGCCTTTGGTAGGCTTTTTGGGGGTGCTGGGGGCCATAGAAACTCCGAACTTCTGGGGGTTGACCGGTAAAGCCTCACTTTAACCGCTGTGGCAATGCCTGCCAAGGCTTCTAAAATACAGTTTTGGAAAGAAAAAACATGTCCGTTCTCATTACCGGCGGCGCAGGCTTCATTGGTGCCAATTTTGTCTTGGACTGGGTGGCGAACAGCGATGAAAAAATCGTCAATCTCGACAAGCTCACCTACGCCGGTAATTTGGAGTCCTTGGCTTCCTTGAAAAACAATCCGCAGCATGTGTTTGTGCAAGGTGACATTGGTGATGCTGCGTTGTTGCCCAAATTGTTGGCCGAACACCAACCCCGTGCTGTGCTCAACTTTGCCGCTGAAAGCCATGTAGACCGCTCTATTCATGGCCCTGGCGAATTCATTGAAACCAACATTGTGGGCACCTTCCGTTTGTTGGAGTCTGTACGCGGTTATTGGCACGGCTTAAGTGAAGCAGCACAAAGTAAGTTTCGCTTTTTGCATGTGTCAACCGATGAGGTGTATGGCAGCCTTGCCCCGCAAGACCCTGCGTTCACAGAACACCATCAATACGAGCCCAACAGCCCCTACAGTGCCAGCAAAGCCGCCAGCGATCATTTGGTCCGTGCATGGCACCACACATATGGATTGCCGGTGGTCACCACCAATTGCAGCAACAACTATGGTCCTTTGCACTTTCCTGAAAAGCTCATACCGCTCATGATTGTCAACGCGCTGGCGGGCAAGCCTTTGCCTGTGTATGGCGATGGCATGCAAGTGCGCGATTGGCTCTATGTCAAAGACCATTGCAGTGCCATTCGACGTGTGTTGGAAGGCGGCAGCTTGGGCGAGACTTACAACGTGGGCGGCTGGAACGAAAAGCCCAACATTGAGATTGTGAAAACGGTGTGTGCTTTGCTCGATGAGTTGCGCCCCCGCGCTGATGGAGCCAGTTACGCCACTCAAATCTCTTATGTGAAAGACCGTCCTGGTCACGACAGACGCTATGCCATTGACGCACGCAAGTTGGAAAAAGAATTGGGATGGAAACCGGCTGAAACTTTTGAGACTGGCATTCGCAAAACGGTGGCTTGGTATTTGGAAAACACCGAATGGGTGGCGCATGTGCAAAGCGGCGCTTATCGCGATTGGGTTTCTAAACAATACACAGCTTGAACCACCTCGTTAGCACCGCATGAAAATTTTATTGCTCGGCAAAAACGGCCAAGTGGGTTGGGAGTTGCAGCGCAGCTTGGCGCCCCTGGGTGAATTGCTGGCGCTTGATCGAAGCAGCACCTCGCATTGTGGTGATTTGAGCAACCTGGAGGGACTGGCTCAGACGGTTCGCGAGTTTCGCCCTGAAGTGTTGGTCAATGCCGCGGCCTATACCGCCGTCGACAAAGCTGAAACAGATTCACAAGCAGCGTTTTTGGTGAATGAACTTGCGCCTGAAGCTTTGTCGAGCGTTTGCGCCGCCACCGGTGCTTATTTGGTTCACTACTCGACCGACTATGTGTTTGATGGCTCAGGTCAAAAGCCCTGGCTTGAAAAAGATGCCGCTGGTCCTGTGAATGTTTACGGTCACAGCAAACTGGCGGGAGAAAAAGCCATTGCTGAGCAAGGCGCTAAGCATGTTATTTTTCGGACCAGTTGGGTGTATGGCACCGAGGGCGGTAATTTTGCCAAGACCATGTTGCGCTTGGCCCAAGAGCGCGAACGAATGACCGTGATCAATGACCAGTTTGGCGCACCCACTGGCGCCGCTTTGTTGGCCGATGTGACGGCACTTGCTCTGCAAGCGTCGCGGCCGCTAACAGGTATTTACCATCTGGCTGCGGCCGGAGAGACTACGTGGTATGCCTACGCGGAATATGTGTTGGCCAAAGCCAAGCAGTTGAAACCCAGCTTGAACTATGCGGTCAGGGATTTTGTGGCGGTGCCCACATCGGATTTTCCAACGCCCGCCACACGCCCCCTCAATTCCCGGCTCAACTGCAGTCGCTTGGAGCAAGCGCTGCAACTCAAGTTGCCACCTTGGCAAGCCGGTGTGGACGCCATGTTGACAAAAATTTTGTGAACTTGGACTTTTGTTGGGCGCAAAGCGCCAAAAGTGTTCACAATACGGCTCAGAATGCCTTCCATCCCATGAGCAAGCGCTGACTTGCATGTTTCTACTTTGACGGCCCATCATGACTGACAACGATTCTTTGGCTCACATTTCTCCTCGCGACAAAGCGGAAATCTTGGCGCAAGCCTTGCCCTACATTCGCAAGTTCCATGGCAAAACATTGGTCATCAAATACGGCGGCAATGCCATGACCGACCCGGCCTTGCAAGCTGACTTTGCCGAAGATGTGGTGCTGCTGAAGTTGGTGGGCATGAACCCTGTGGTGGTTCATGGCGGCGGCCCACAAATTGAAACAGCCTTGAACCGCTTGGGCAAAAAAGGCGAGTTCATTCAGGGCATGCGTGTGACCGACGCCGAAACCATGGAAGTGGTCGAGTGGGTGTTGGCCGGTGAAGTGCAACAAGACATTGTGGGTTTGATCAACCAAGCCGGTGGCAAAGCCGTAGGATTGACAGGGCGAGACGGCGGCTTGATTCGTGCCAAGAAACTCAAGATGCTCGACAACGCAGACCCTACTAAGGAATACGACGTGGGCCAAGTGGGCGAGATCGAGTCAATTGACCCCAGCGTGGTCAAAGCTTTGCAAGACGATGCTTTTATTCCGGTCATCAGCCCCATCGGTTTTGGAGAAAACAACGAAAGCTACAACATCAATGCCGATGTGGTGGCTGGCAAATTGGCCAGTGTGCTGAAAGCTGAGAAATTGGTGTTGCTCACCAACACGCCAGGCGTGTTGGACAAAGCCGGTAACTTACTCACCGATTTAAGTGCGCGACGCATTGACGAGTTGTTTGCCGATGGCACCATCAGTGGTGGCATGTTGCCCAAAATCAGCGGCGCCTTGGATGCCGCAAAAAGTGGTGTCAACGCTGTTCACATCATTGACGGCCGTGTACCGCATGCCATGCTACTTGAGATTTTGACCGACCAAGCCTTCGGCACCATGATTCGAAGCCATTGAGCAGGGAATTTTCATGAACACAGAAAACAACTCCGAAAACAATTTGCCAGATGACGAAGCATCAGGTGCCGCTGAGGCGCCCACGCGCAAGCGTCCTAAGCCCGGAGAGCGCCGTTTGCAAATTTTGCAGACCTTGGCAGGCATGTTGGAGCAGCCTGGCGCAGAGCGCATTACCACCGCGGCCTTGTCTGCCAAGTTGGGTGTGAGTGAAGCGGCGTTGTACCGTCACTTCGCCAGCAAAGCGCAAATGTTTGAAGGCCTGATTGATTTTGTCGAGCAGTCGGTGTTTGCGTTTGTGCGTCAAATTGCAGACCGCGATCCCGCTGGCCCTGCGCAAGTGGCTCGCACCATTGCGCTCATTCTTCAATTTGCAGAAAAGAACCCTGGCATGGCGCGCGTCATGACCGGAGACGCTTTGGTATTTGAAAACGAGCGTTTGCAAGAGCGCATGAACTTGCTGTTTGACAAACTAGAGAGTACGTTCAAGCAATCATTGCGCGATGGGGGCCCTCAAAGCGATACGCCCACTGTGGATGCGCAAGTGACAGCTTCTTTGTTGGTGGCCTTCATGATGGGCCGCATGCAGCGGTTTGCACGCTCAGGCTTTAAGCGTTTGCCATCTGAGAATTTGCAGGCTTCGTTGGCTCGGGTTCTTTGAACTTTACCAACTCCAAAGCGTGCCGTCGTGCTGCAGTCTGTTGACCGGTAAATACGCGCGTTGATACGGATACTTCGCTGCCAGCTTTTCATCAATGTCTACGCCGTGGCCAGGTGACTCGCCACAATACAGCATGCCTTTTTCAAAGCGCCAATCGTGCGGAAAGACTGACAGCATTTCTTCGCTGTGAGCCATGTGTTCTTGAATACCAAAGTTAGGCACCCAAGTGTCAAAGTGCAAAGCAGCGCCCATGCAAACAGGTGACAAATCGGTGGCACCGTGGGAGCCTGTTCTCACTTGGTAGAGGCTGGCCAAATTGGCAATCAGCCTCAGGTGCGTGATGCCGCCCGCATGCGTGACCGTGGTGCGAATGTAGTCGATGAGCTGCTGCTCGATCAAATCTTTGCAGTCCCAAATGCTGTTGAAAATTTCGCCCACTGCCAAAGGCGTGGTGGTGTGCTGCCTGATGAGTTTGAAGGCTGCTTGGTTTTCTGCGGGCGTAGGGTCTTCCAGCCAAAACAAATGAAAAGGCTCTAGCGCTTTGCCCAATCGGCCTGCTTCAATGGGCGTGAGGCGATGGTGGACATCGTGCAGCAAATGAATGTCGGGCCCAACGGCTTCGCGCACTGCTTGAAACAAGCTGGGCGTGTGGTTCAAATATTTTTCGGTGCTCCAGTCGTGCTCACCAGGCAATGGGCCATCGGCAGGTTCATACATGCGGCCGTTGCCACTGACGCCATAGACTTTGTTGAGACCCGGAATGCCGCTTTGCGCGCGAATGGCCAAGTAGCCCATTTCTTTGTGACGCAACACTTCGTCTACCGTTTCTGCGGTGTCGCGGCCTGTGGCGTGCGCATAAGACATGATGGCGGTACGGCTTCTACCGCCTAGCAATTGGTAAAGCGGTTGCCCTGCAATTTTGGCTTTGATGTCCCACAGTGCAGTGTCAACAGCGGCAATGGCGCTCATGGTGACGGGGCCTCTGCGCCAGTAAGCACCCTTGTAAAGGTATTGCCAGATATCTTCAATTTGCTGCGGGTCGCGTCCAATCAAACAAGGAATGACGTGCTCTTCCAAGTAACTCACTACCGACAACTCGCGACCATTGAGCGTGGCATCGCCAACGCCAGTGAGGCCTTGGTCGGTTTCAATTTTGAGCGTGACGAAATTGCGACCAGGGCTACACACAATGACTCGAGCGGCAGTGATTTTCATGAGAAGTCTTGTTGGATGATGTATTTCACCGTAGCGTCAACGCCTTGGTGCAACACTTGGTCGTGCCAATAACTAACGCGTTCAAGCCATGCTTCTGAGGCTGCCAGTTCTTTGCCCCACAGATCTTCACGCGCCAACAAGGCACGCACACAAGCATGAGCTTCTGTGGCTTGGTTTGCGCCAATGGCCATCAGGCTCTCGGCCTGAGGATCGTTGAGGGCGTAAGCTTTGCCTTGTTCATCTTTGGCCAAGGTGTACCGCAGAAAAATAGCGGCAGCCAATGCGTGGTGCTCAAACGATTGGCCTTTGGCCATTTGACCCAAAACAGAAGGCGGCCAACGTTGTGGAATTTTTTGCGAACTGTCGGTGGCAATTTGATGCACGCTGTGCTTCAAATACGGATTGCCGAAACGCTGGATGAGTGCGTCTCGGTAGTCGGCCCAATCTGCTCGACTGAGGTGCGGTGCCACCTCTTGAGTCATCAAGCGATGAACAAATTCTTGGATGTGTTCTGATCCAATGCAATCGGCAATGTGCGCGCGGCCAGTGATGGCGCCCATCAGAGCCATGGCGGAATGACTGCCATTGAGCATGCGCAATTTGGCCTCTTCATAACTGTGCACTTTTGAGGTCACGCGAACGCCGCATCGGCTTAGCAGTGCTGCGTCCCTTGGGTCAACGAAGTTGTCTTCAATGACCCACTCCCAAAATGTTTCGGTGCTGAGGGCGCATTCGTCTTGCATGCCCAGAGCCTCTTTGGCGGCAGCTGCTACTTCATCGGTGGCTGCAGGCACGATGCGATCAACCATGCTACAAGGAAATGCACAGCGTGCCTCTATCCATGTCATCAACTCGGCATCTTGTGAACTGGCTGTTGCATGAATAATGGCTTTGAGTTTGTGGCCATTGCCTTGCAAGTTGTCACACGACGCAATGGTCAGGCCCGCATGGCCTGCTGCGTGGCGCAAACGCAAGCCATCAATCAGCAACTGGGCCAAAGCAGGCGTGTAGCCTTTTTCCGTCACAGTCAGTGTGATCCAACGGGTGCTGCTGGCAGCAATAGCGTTCAAGACATTCTGGTGTTCGGTGGTGGCCACGCTGGTTTGCCACAGCGCGCCAGACACGTGCCATTCAATGCCATTGGCCCCGGCAACCCGCACGGCATACAAGTTGTCCTGCGCGCGCAGTTTATTGACCAGGCCAGGTTG
>JBIIJK010000058.1:0-12440 GCA_044233865.1 Limnohabitans sp. | reverse complement strand
CAGTCCAAAGTAGCGCGCGATTGGTTAGGCGATACATTTGTGGATCACTTTGCCGCCACCCGCGAATGGGAGTGGCGGCAATGGTTAGATGGCGTGACCGACTGGGAACTCAAACGCTATTTTGAAATCATTTAATTGAACCCTACAGATCAAACTGGACATTGATATGAGCATTGAAAAATTTTCCTTCCCAACACCCATCCACTTTGGCGTTGGTTCACGCAAGTTAGTCGGCTCGCATTTGAAAAATCTAGGCTTCAAACGTCCCCTCATCGTCACCGACAAAGCCATGGCCGATCTGCCTCTCATGGCTGAGTTCATCAGCCACTTGAACGGTCTAGAGGTGTCTGTGTATGCTGGTGTGCATGGCAACCCCACCGCCTCACAAGTCACAGCGGGTGGCGCAGCTTTCAAAGCGCACAATGCCGATTGCGTCATTGGCTTAGGCGGTGGCGCATCGCTTGATGTGGCCAAAGTGGTGGGCTTGGCAGCCACCCACGATGGCCCCATTTTGGAATATGCCTGGGATCACCCCCAGGTGCGAAGCATTACACGCACCCTGCCCTATTTTTTGGCATTGCCCACCACCTCAGGCACCGGCTCTGAAGTGGGCCGCTCTAGTGTCGTCAGCGAAGATGACACACACCAAAAGCGCGTCATCTTCCATCCCAAGCTATTGGCCCAAACCGTGTTTGCCGACCCAGAACTCACAGTGGGCTTGCCTGGCAAGATCACTGCGGCCACTGGCATGGACGCCCTGACTCACAACATCGAAAGCTATTTGTCACCGGCCTACCATCCCTTGTGCGATGGCATTGCCTTGGAAGGCACTCGCATTGGCGCTGCTGCACTGCATACAGCTGTGCATGAGCCTAGCAACCTCAAAGCCCGCAGCGACATGATGATGTCGTCCATGATGGGCGCCATTGCCTTCCAAAAAGATTTGGGTGCTGTGCACTCCTGCGCCCATGCCTTGGGTGCCGTGGTTGACATGCACCACGGCTTGGCCAACGCGCTCATGATCGATGTGGTGATGGCTTGGAACTACGAAGCCGTGCCTGAAAAATTCAACGAACTTGCGCACGTTTGCAATGTCAAAGGCGGCGGCAGTGCCTTTGTGACTTGGCTCAAAGAATTGAAAGCGTCGATTGGCATCACGGGCACTTTGTCTTCGTACGGTGTCAAACCAGAACACATGGCGCGCTTGGTCCAAATTGCCACGGCCGATATTTGCCATCAAACCAACCCGCGCCCTTGCACCTCAGCTGATTTTGAAAAGCTATTCAAGGCTGCCATTTAATTTTGGATGGGGTCATCATGTCTTCTAATTCCAAACGTCTGAAAATTGGTGTCTCTGCTTGCTTCTTTCACCCTGACAACGAACGCGTGATCTTCAAGGGCAAGACGCTTCAATACGTTGAGCAGTCGGTGATGCATTGGGTCATGTCGCAAGGCGACTTGGCGGTCATGATTCCATCGCCCGAAGGTGATACGCAAGTGGGCGATGCGCAAATCGCTGACTATGCGCAATGGTTAGACGGCGTGGTGCTAATGGGCGGCAGCGATGTGTGGCCGGGAAGTTATGGCGAAGAAGTTTTGGACGCGCGCTGGGCAGGCGACCGTGTGCGCGATGCTTATGAAAAGAAGCTGATTGAATCTTTTGTGGCTGCTGGTAAGCCGGTGCTGGGCGTATGCCGAGGCATGCAAATGATCAATGTGGCTTTTGGCGGCACTTTGTACCAAGACATTGCCACGCAAAGACCCGATGCCCTGATGCACCGAGACGGCGTGAAGTACGATCTCAATTTGCACGAGGTGCAGTTCGAACCCAATAGCAAATTGTCTAAGTTATTGGGCGGCGCCACCAAAGCCAAAGTCAACAGCATTCACCATCAAGGCGTGAAAGATTTGGCCGCCAACTTTGTGGTGGAAGCTTTCTGCCCTCACGACCACATTCCAGAAGCCATTCGTTTACAAGGCGACGCTTATGTGGCTGCCGTGCAATGGCATCCTGAGTTTCACAAATCGACCTTAGGCACCTTGAATGACGCGCCTATTCTGACTGACTTTTTAAATGCAGCACGTAAGAAGCAATAAGCTTAGGCGTACCTTCTTCAAATAAAAAACCGTACCACATTGGATTTGTATGAAACTGCTTGACGTCGTCAACCCTGCCACCGATGAACTGATTACTCAACTTCGCATCGATGATGGCGCAGCCGTGGCCATCAAGGCCCAAAAAGCACGCAACGCACAAGCTGCATGGGCTGCTAAGCCTTTGGCAGATCGCATAGTGTGCATTCAACGCTTTCGAGGTTTGGTTGTAGCGCAACTTGAAGACTTGGCCAAAACCATGACCCAAGAAACCGGCAAGCCGCTGGCCCACTCGCGAAATGAGTTGAACGGCTTCTTAGGTCGTGTCGACTTCTTCTTGTCAGAAGCCGAAGCAGTTCTGAAAACCGAAACGGTTTACAAACAAGACGGCATGTGCGAGCAAATTCAGCACATTCCCCTTGGCTTGATTGGCAACATTTCTGCATGGAACTACCCGTGGTTTGTGGGCGGCAATGTGTTTGTACCTGGCCTGCTCATGGGCAACGCCATTTTGTACAAACCGTCAGAATTCGCAGCCATGAGCGGCATGGCCATAGCCCGTTTGCTACACGAGGCCGGCATTCCCCAAGACGTGTTTGCCACGCTCATTGGTGCCGCTGACACTGGCAATGCTTTGCTTGCACAACAACTCGATGGTATGTTTTTCACAGGCTCATTGGCCACGGGACAGCACATTGCCAACGTCATGGGGCCGCGTATGACCAAGCTGCAATTGGAGTTGGGCGGCAAAGATCCCACCTATGTTTGCGCCGATGCCGACCCCGTAGCCGCCGCACAATCATTGGCCGATGGCGCCATGTACAACGCAGGTCAAAGTTGCTGCTCCGTCGAGCGCATTTACGTGCATGCCAGCATTCACGACCAATTCGTTCAAGCCTTGGTCGACACCGTTCGCACTTTCAAAATGGGCGATCCCATGGCCGCGGACACCTACTTGGGTCCGCTGACACGCGCACCTCAACTGAAAGTTTTGGAAGATCAAATTGCCGATGCCAAAGCCAAAGGCGCGCGTTGCTTGTTGGGGGGGCAACGCAGCCAAGGCCCCATGGGTGGCAAAGGCAATTGGTTTGAGGCTACGGTGTTTGACAACGTGAACCACAGCATGTCCCTCATGCGCGAAGAAAGTTTTGGGCCCATCATTGGCATCCAAAAAGTAAGTAGCGATGCAGAGGCCATTCGCCTCATGAACGACACCGTGTATGGCCTGACCGCAGGCGTCTACACACCCAACGAACAACTAGCACGCGAAGTCCTTTCGCAAGTTCGCGCAGGCTCTGTCTACTGGAACTGCTGTGACCGCGTCAGCCCACGCTTGCCATGGAGTGGCTATGGCCACTCAGGCATTGGCCTGACATTGTCGCGCGAAGGCATGGCCACTTTCACACGGCCCAAAGCTTGGCACTTGCGCAGCAACTGACATGCGCCTGGCCTTGTTTGACTTAGACCACACGCTGCTCGATGGCGACAGCGATCAACTGTGGTGTGACTTTCTCATTGACAAAGGCTTGCTCGACAAGACCATCTTTTCTGCCAAAAACGAAGCCATGGCGCAAGACTACAAAACGGGTGCCGTCAATGTGCAGGTATTTTGTGAATTTTACATTGGCACCTTGACGCTCAAATCACCTGCTGACTGGGAAGCAATTCGTCAAGAATTTTTAAGCACATGGATAGCCCCGCGTTTGTGCGCCGGTGGCAAAGCACAAATCAAAAACCATCAAGCCAAGGGCGATCGAGTGGTCATGACCACCGCCACCAACCGCTTCATCACTGAATTGACAGCCCAACACTTAGGCGTGCAAGACCTCATTGCCACCGATGCTGAAATACAAAAGGGTTTGTTCACCGGCAAAACAGCTGGTGTGCTGAACATGCGCGAAGGCAAAGTCACCCGCCTTAAGATGTGGTGCAAGGCGCAAGCATTAGACTGGGCTCAGCTTGAAACTTGGGGCTACAGCGATTCCATCAACGACCTGCCACTCTTAGAAGCCGTCACGCACGCCACCGTGACACAAGGCGACTTGAAGTTAAGGGCGGAGGCCGCCAAACGGGGTTGGCCCCAAATTGAGTGGTTTTAGTCAAGCCGTTTTAATTTTTTAGCCAACACAGGATTCACATGACGAGCACTGTATTCACCGACATTGACTGGGACAAAGACGGTAAGCAAATTGGTACGCTCAACCTGCCCCACTCGCCCGACGACGATGCATGGGGTGTCATTCCGTTTCCCGCTGCTTCCATCAAAAATGGCAAAGGCCCAGTGGTGGTGCTGACTGGCGCAGTTCATGGCGACGAGTACGAAGGCCCCATCGTCATTTCGGAGTTGATGCGCAACATCGAAGCCCAGGATGTTATGGGTCAACTGATCTTGCTCCCCACCTTCAATGCGCCAGCCTTAAAAGCGGGGCGACGCACATCCCCCATCGATCAACTGAACCTGAACCGCGTCTTTCCAGGTGATGACTACGGCTTACCAACGCAGCAAATTGCCAGGTATGTCACTGACCATCTTTTTAGCAAGGCGAATTTCTACATTGACTTGCATGCGGGTGGCCGTTCCTTGTTTATCCAGCCTAGCGCCCATGTGGTCATGGCAGAGGGCATGCCCGCTGAACTCATTCAAGCCAATGCACGCTTAGCGGAGGCATTTGGCGTAGGCATCACCGTTCAGACCAGCAATATGGGCGACTACCGAACCTCTGCCGGGTATGTCACCTTCAAGGGCATTCCCATGCTTGCCGCCGAAATGGGCATGGGCGGTTGGGCCACGGCAGACTCTGTTCGGGCCACACGTGAAGCCACACACAGAGTGCTCAAGCACACCGGAGTATTGCCAAATATCCAAACTTATCCAGGCGAAAAAACGCAATGGACGCGCATTAATGGCACTGAAGCCTACGTGTTTGCACCCATGGATGGCTACTTCGAAAGACACTTCGCGTTAGGCGATGAGATTCAAAAAGGACAAGTGGCAGGTTTAATGCACCACTTAAACCGACCCAACCTAGAGCCCGAGGCTGTGTACTTTCAATCAAGCGGCACGCTCTACGCCCACGGTTTAATTGGGCAAGTCCGTGCGGGGCAAAATTTGGCGGTGTTGATTCAGAAAGTTGACTCGCCTATTTAGGCATCAGTCGCAGAGCTTCACTAGGTGGTGCGCTGCGCTGCGGTCACGCTAATTTCAACACCGTATTCTTTTCCTGCCAATCGTGAAACCTCAACCGTGGCTCTGGCAGGCGTTGCGCCTGGTACGACCCACTCTTCCCAGGCACGGTTCATGTCTCCAAAGGTGTCCATGTTGGTCAAATAAATAGTGGCCATCAAAACTCTTGATTTGTCACTGTTATTTTTTTCTAGCAGGCGATCAATGCTGGCCAATGTTTGTTGGGTTTGGATATAAATATCTGGCACACAGTGGTCGTTAGCAACCTGCCCTGTTAGATAGACAGTGCCGTTAAAAGCAACTGCCTCGGACAAACGTTTGCCAGTTTCAAATCTTTGGATGCTCATCAATCAACTCCAATAGGAAAAGTGTTTTTATTTAGATTTTGGCTGCCCAATGTATTGCGTCAAAATCAGAAGAACTGAAGTGATCAACACGATGAGTGTAGAAATTGCGGCAATGGTGGGGTCTACCTGATCTCGCAGCGCGTTGAACATGTTGCGTGTCAAGGTTGAGTTATCGCCACCGGATACAAACAGCGCCACAATGATTTCATCAAACGAAGTTAAAAATGCCAGTACGGCACCCGATACAACAGAAAACTTAATTTGGGGCAAGGTGACCGACCAAAAAGCATACAACGGTGAAGCACCCAAACTTCGCGCAACCCGTTCTTGATCCATGTCATAAGATTTAAGCGCAGAGCCTACCACCAACATCACCACGGGAATGGCCAGCATGCAGTGCGCCAAAACCAAGCCTAGCAATGTGTTCACTAATTTAAGTTTGACATAGGCATAGAAAACGCCAATTCCAATCAAGATGACAGGCACAACCATGGGTGTCAACAGCAACATCCAAATTAAGTTCACATGCTTGAAGCGAGATGTGTGCAGACCATAAGCCGCCATAGTGGCCATGGGCGTTGCAAGCAGCGCAGTGAGCAAGCCGGCCTTCAAAGACGTGGCCGTTGCCTGCATCCACGACGCAGAGTTGAAATAAGCCTCATACCACCTGAAAGACCATTTTCTAGGCGGAAACTCCAAATACTGAGAAGCAGAAAAAGACATGGGCACCACCAACAAAGTGGGAATGACCAAGAAAATCATGACCACTACGGCCACGACATAAAGCCACAACCGAGACCGATGCGTAATTTGGGTGTCTGTTGCAGGTTGGCTTAACCACGTCATGTTTTGACCACCTGATTCATGGGATTGGAAATTTTCATGAGTTTCATGAAAATCCAAATCAACAAGGCAGTCAAGGCCAGCAAAACCACCCCTAACGCACTGGCTGCGCCCCAATTAAAAAAGATTTCAATGTCATTGGCAATCCGGCTGGACACCATGATGACTTTACCGCCGCCCAGAACGGCAGGGGTTATATAAAAGCCAAGGCACAAGATGAAAACAATCAAAGCGCCAGTC
The DNA here is from genome assembly GCA_044233865.1 of Limnohabitans sp. Taxonomy (GTDB): domain Bacteria; phylum Pseudomonadota; class Gammaproteobacteria; order Burkholderiales; family Burkholderiaceae_C; genus Limnohabitans_A. Next base: position 5,732 of record JBIIJK010000058.1, on the reverse strand, counting down.
GCCATTCCCGGCAAGGCCAATGGGAAAAACACCGACCAAAATGTTTTCAGGGGGCTGGCCCCTAAATTGGCGGCAGCTCGAAGATAATTTCTGTCGATCGCCCTCATGGATGAGTACAGCGGCAAAATTAAAAAGGGCAACATCACATGAACCGTTCCAATGAGAGTGCCCAGCATGTTGTGAACCAAAGCAATGGGCTCAGTCCACAAACCCAATTCAATGGCCCAATTGTTAATGAGCCCCTTGCGTTGTAACAACACAAGCCAAGCGTAAGTACGAACCAACAACGAAGTCCACAAAGGCAGGAGAACCGCAATCATGCAAATGTTGGCAGCACGCTTGGGCAGCTCTGATAAAAAATAAGCCAAGGGGTAGCCGATGACAAGGCAAATTGCGGTGGTCAAAAAACTCACCTCAAATGTGGCTCTGAAGGTTCTAAAGTAAGAAGGCTGCTCCCACATGCGCACATAATGTTCAGTGGTGTAGGCACCAGTATCTGACAACAATGACAAGTAAAAAAGCCAGCCCACTGGCAGAACCATGGTGATCACAATGAGCAACATGGCAGGGGTTACCAAGCCCAGCAACCACAGTCGCTCAATGCTGTCTGCGCGCTTGAGCGCCAGTGCATTGGGCAATGTGCTCAAGAAGTGCCTCCCTCTTCGCTTAAAACCACAGTGTCCTGCACGGACACAGCCAGCCGAAGCAAAGCACCTGTCAATAGATTGGGGTGGTTCTGCAACTCGACTGAAGGCATTCGAACCTGCACTCCGATGTCGTTAGGCAGCTTCACCTCCAAAAGAGAGCTGTCACCTTGATAAACCACATGAACCAACTGACCTGAAAATTCATTGAAATCAGCGTTTAAATGCTCCTGAGCCCCAAGGACCCTCAGGCGCTCAGGGCGAAGCATGAGAAGTGCTGCACCATGACGCGAGTCATTGTGAAGGGTCTTGAAAGAGAAATTTGAAAACCTGGCGATACCGTTTTCAATTTGCACAGATACAAAAGTAGATTCGCCAATGAACTCAGCAACAAATTTGTTCAGCGGTCTTTCGTAAATGGCGCGGGGCGTATCCAACTGCATGATCTTGCCGAAATTAATCACCGCTATTCGATCGGACATGGTCAATGCTTCACGCTGATCATGCGTCACGTAGACGGTTGTCATGCCTAATTTCTCATGCAACTGCCGCAATTCAATTTGCATGTGCTCGCGCAGTTGTTTGTCTAGCGCAGAGAGCGGTTCATCCATGAGCATGATGCGAGGCTCAAAGACCATGGCTCTGGCCAGCGCCACCCGTTGCTTTTGACCGCCTGACAATTGGTCGATGCCGCGTTTTCCGTAGCCTCCCAAGCGCACCATTTCGAGAGATCGCTCGACTCGCTCTTGGGCTTCTAGCCCTTTCACACCCCTTATCTTTAAGGGGTAAGCCACATTTTCAGCCACAGTCATGTGGGGGAATAAGGCGTAATTTTGGAACACCATACCCACATCGCGCTGATGGGGCGGCACACAAACCATCTCTGTATCGCCAAACTTAACACTACCGCCATCGGGTCTGGTAAAGCCAGCCAATACGGTGAGAAGCGTGGTCTTGCCAGAGCCCGAAGGCCCCAGCAAGGTTAAAAATTCACCACTTTTAATTTCCAAATCAACATGATCTAAAGCATAAGTTGAACCATATTTTTTCGTGATCTGCTCAATGGAAATTGGTAAAGAGGCGTTTTTCACGGGCAATCTTCAGAAGTTATTCGGTCAACATGTTTTGATAAAGTTCGGAAGCACGGCCCTCAAACTTGGTATACCAAGCCAAGTCAATCGGCACTTGTTTCACAGCATTATCTGGATGCGAAGGCAAAGTTTTGGCATAGGCAGGGCTAATGGCCGTGCCTTCATAGGCTTTTTTATTGGTCGGTCCGTAAGTGATGTACTTGGTGAATTCAGCCTGGTATTGAGGCTTGCTAATTTCATTCAAGAATCTCATGGCCAAGGCCTTATTGGGCGCACCCTTTGGCACACCAAAGCAGTCGTAATCTAACAAGCCTTGGTTAAATGTGTACGCGACTTGAGCACCGTCCTTGGCCGCCACATCGAAACGACCGTTCCATCCTGTGATCATGTCCACTTCGCCATCCTTCATCAGTTGTGCATGCTGTGCACCCGATGACCACCAAACAGCTACATGGGGTTTCAGCTCTTTGATTTTCTTAATGGCACGCTCTATACCGCCCGGTGCTGAGAGCACCTCATAGACCTTGTTGGGCGGCACACCATCTGCCATCAACGCAGGCTCGAGAGCGCCGGCAACACCCTTGCGATAAGAACGCTTACCAGGGAATTTTTTCACGTCCCAAAAGTCAGCCCAACTTTGAGGACCATTTCTGCCGTACGTTTTAGTGTTCCAGGCTAGCACCGTAGAAAACACATCGCCACCGACACAATGCTCTTGCGTGTAGCCCGGCGCAAATGAAGACACATCAATGGTCTTGTAGTCTAAAGATTCAAGCAAGCCTTCAGCTCCAGCACGTGCAGCGCTGCCTGATCCACTGGCAACAATGTCCCAAGTCACTGCACCGGCTTTCACCTTCAACCGTAAGTCTGCAATGCCTGTATAGGTTTCTTCTTTGACGGTAATGCCCAAGGCTTTTGCAGCAGGCTGAAATAAAGCTTTGCTTTGACCTTCTTGGTAAGCACCCCCGAACGAGACAATTGTCAATTGGGCGCTTGCATGGCCCACCCATGCCATGGCGGCTACGAACGCACTGACCGATACTACTTTTTTAAAAATTTGCTGTCTCAACATTGCCATTCTCCTTTGATTAAAAGTCATGAAAACCAACTAGAACCGAAAATTTTTTAAACCACTACAGCTCAAATGTAGAAATTGATTGGCATCCTCCAAAGTGCCATTACAGAAACTTCACCATACCAATTTCAAAACACCTTCGCAAGCTTAAATTCGCGCCACCACACTTTTGGTCTTGCAATAACTCCCTACCGCCTCCAGCCCTTTCTCGCGACCAAAGCCAGAGTGTTTATTGCCACCAAAAGGGACCGCAATACCTCCCGCAAAATACTCGTTCACATAAACCTGACCGGCATCTATCTGCTGCGCCAATCGATGCGCTGCACTCAAGTCCTTGGTGAAAACCCCTGCTACCAAGCCAAACTCTGTGCCATTGGCCAAATGAACTGCTTCTTCCATGTCGTCAAATGTTTGAATGCAAAGGACAGGGCCAAATATTTCCTGTTGCACCGCAGCATCAAGCAAGGGCACCCGGTCTAACAAAGTAGGTTCGTAAAACCAACCAAGCCCTGTAGCGGGGTCGGTCGAAATCTGGCCACCGCAAAGCACCTGAATTCCTCGCGATTTGGCCGACTCAACATGGCCAGACACACGCTTTAATTGCAACTCAGAGTTGACGGGGCCCATACCTGAATTTCTAAGGCCGTGTCCTAAGTGAATGGCTTTGGTTTTTTTCAAAACCTTTTCTATCAGCGCATCGTGAATTGAGTCATGTACCAGCAAGCGAGAACCCGCTGAACATATCTGACCTGCATTTTCAAAAATGCCTGCAATCACATTGTCCGCTGTGAGTTCTAAATCGCAATCAGCCAACGCAACAATGGGTGACTTCCCGCCCAACTCCAACAACAGGTGAGTGATGTTTGTCGCCGCTTCACGCATCACATCGATGCCAGTGGTGACAGAGCCTGTAAACGTGATGTGATGAACGCCAGGGTGCTTCACCAAGGCCGCGCCAGCGGCCTGCCCCGTCCCTGTGATGACATTGAAAACACCTTTTGGCAAATCCGCTTCGATGCACAACTCAGCCAACATCAATGCGGTTAAGGGCGTTTGCTCTGCAGGTTTTGCAACCACCGTGCAGCCAGCAGCAAGAGCAGGTGCAATCCCCCTGGCTGCCGTTGAAAGTGGGTAATTCCAAGGAATGATGTGAGCCGTTACACCCAGGGGTTCATTCAATGTGTAAGCCACATAATCGGGACCGAGTGGAATACTGATGCCTTGGTATTTATCGGAGGCGCCTGCGTAGTAGTCAAAACAATTGGCCGCACCCGCTACATCGCCCATCGCTTCATCTAAGCGTTTGCCAGAGTCCAAGGCTTCTACAAAGGAAAGTCTGTCTGAATTTTTTCGAATCAACTCAGCGATATTTCTTAAGAGCTTTCCTCGCTGCGAGGGGGTGAAACGCGACCACTCGCCTTTCAGTGCTTTTTGAGAAGATAAAACGGCACGGTCTACGTCTTCAGCCTGACCCGCCGCAAATTCAGAAAAGACCCGACCTGTTCCAGGATCCCAAGTCGGCATCGATTGGCGACTTTCTGCCGCATGAAAAACGCCATCCATAAAGAGTGCATGAGGCAATCCACTCACCTTGCCAGTGGCCAGATAATCACGAACACCTGTTGCCAAATCAAAGCTCATCTACTTAACCTCGCTCACCTGATAGGTCGCGCGGCTTAACCAATCGGGATTGATTTCAACACCCCAGCCTGGCCCATCTGGCAATGAAATATGGCCTTCCTTTATTTTGTAGGGCGATTGCACAAACAAGCCTTCCTGCCATGGGTAGTAATCTTCACCCTCTATCGAAAATTCCAAATATTTTCCAGGATTGGGAATGGCGCAGAGCAAGTGCATGGTGAACAATGTGACCAAAGACCAATTGGCACTGTGGGGGGTGCAAGGAAGCCCTGCAGCATGTGCCATTTGTGCCACTTGCATACTGCGAAGCATGCCGCCCATGTAGCAAACATCGGGTTGAACAATGTCCACAACCTTTGAATCAATCATGTGCTTCCACATTGGCAAGTAGCAATCTTGCTCGCCGCCCGTCACATCCAAACTCAAAGCCTCGCGAACTTCACGCGTTTGATCTAGCTCCCAGTAGGGGCAAGGTTCTTCAAAATGCGCAACGCCATTGGCTTCTAAAATTCGGCCAACCTGGATAGCTCGTGCGGGCGAGTAACAGCTGTTGGCATCCACCATTAACTCAGCTTGGTCGCCCAGTGCTTTTCGCATGGTTGGGATGATTTCTTCAGTCCGCCCTTCCCACTCGTCTTGATCTCTGCCGTATTCAGCACCGACTCTGAATTTAAAAGCGGTAAAGCCGTCACGTTCTTGGAGTTCTTGCATCCTTCGCGCTTCATCTTTGGGCGTGATGTCACGCTTCATGGAGGATGCATAGGCTCGCAGAGTTTTGGCATGCCCCCCCAACAACTCGCAAACAGGCTTGCCTTGCAACTTTCCTAGCAAATCCCAGACTGCAGTTTCTACGCCGCCCATGGCACGGTACATGTGAGAGCCTGGAAACTTGTGCTCTTTTTCAGGCACCAAGGCCATCAAGCCCGCCATGTCATGAATGTCATGCCCCAAGGCGTAGGGCGCCACCTGACGGTGCAAAATGAGAGCGCTAATGTCTGAGTGGTATGTGGATACCTGCCCCCATCCCTGTGAACCATCTTCCGCCGTAACCCTTGTAAAACCAACATAGAGGTTGCTGAAGGTTTCAATGCGTTTGATTTTCATGCACAAATGATCTCAAGGCATTGGTAGGGCAATAAGGTCCATTTTGAACAATGAGTGATACCATTTTGAAACTGAAATGGAGTCAATGATGGTCAAACGAGCGCGTGGTTCTTTGTTGCTTTCTATCAAATTTGACAGGAATTCGCACCAACCCATTAGCACCCAGCTTTATGTTGC
>JBIIJK010000057.1:0-12904 GCA_044233865.1 Limnohabitans sp. | reverse complement strand
AGAGAGTATACCTTGTTAGCCAGCTTTAATACTTAAGAATTTAAATTTAAAGCTGAATGACTTGGTGATTACGCTTCAGGTGCTTGATCGGCCACATCGGGACGATCAACCAATTCGACCAAAGCCATGGGTGCATTGTCGCCAACACGGTAACCCATTTTCAAGATGCGTGTGTAACCACCGGGGCGTGCGTTAAAGCGGGGGCCGAGGTCTGTGAACAACTTGGTGACGCTGTCGCGATCGCGCAGGCGATTGAAGGCCAAGCGGCGGTTGGCCACTGTGTCAACTTTGGCCAATGTGATCATGGGCTCGATGACTCGGCGCAATTCTTTGGCCTTTGGCACTGTGGTTTTGATGACTTCATGCTCAATGATGGAGTTCATCATGTTTTGAAGCATTGCCAAGCGGTGTGAGCTTGTGCGGTTTAATTTACGTAGTCCGTGTCCGTGACGCATGGTGCTAATCCTTTCTTTATTAATCAGGCAGCCGTATCAGGTACTGCCCGTGCACTGCCCACCTCTTTGGTGCAGGTGGGACTTTTTTAAACGCAGTTTGAGCTGCGTTTCAATTAACGCTTTTCTAAACCAGCGGGTGGCCAGCTTTCGAGCTTCATGCCCAATGTCAAACCACGTGAGGCCAAAACTTCTTTGATCTCGTTGAGTGACTTGCGACCCAAGTTAGGGGTCTTGAGCAATTCGTTTTCGGTGCGCTGAATGAGGTCACCGATGTAGTAAATGTTTTCTGCTTTGAGGCAGTTGGCAGAACGAACAGTGAGTTCGAGCTCGTCGACTGGGCGCAGCAAAATAGGATCGAAGCTGCTGGCACCACCGCGTTGTGCGGGTGCATCAAAAGCAGACAATTCGCTGCCTTCGAGCTGTGCAAACACAGCCAATTGCTCAACCAAAATCTTGGCAGAAGAACGCACTGCGTCTTCAGCGCTGATGGCACCGTTGGTTTCCATCTCGATGACCAATTTGTCGAGGTCGGTACGCTGCTCAACACGAGCGCTTTCAACAATGTAGCTCACACGCTTGACAGGTGAGAAAGATGCGTCGAGCACAATGCGGCCCACAGATTTTGTAGGCTCATCGGCAAAACGGCGCATAGAACCTGGCACATAGCCACGGCCTTTTTCAACCTTGATTTGCATGTCGAGTTTGCCGCCGTGTGACAGGTTGGCAATGATGTGTTCGGGGTTGATCACTTCGACGTCGTGCGGTGTTTGGATGTCAGCCGCTGTGACAGGGCCTTCGCCGTCTTTGCGCAAGCTCAATGTGACTTCATCGCGGTTGTGCAATTTGAAGACCACCCCTTTGAGGTTCAACAAAATGTTAACGACATCTTCTTGCACGCCGTCAATAGAAGAGTACTCGTGAACAACACCCGCTATAGTGACTTCAGTGGCGGAATAACCCACCATGGAAGACAACAAAACGCGGCGCAACGCATTGCCCAAAGTGTGGCCGTAGCCACGCTCGAAGGGCTCAAGGGTCACCTTGGCGCGGTTAGGGCCAAGTTGTTCGACCTGGATAGCTTTTGGTTTCAACAGATTGGTTTGCATTCAGACTTCCTCTCAATACCCTCGGTACGTTACACCGGTAAGGCTGATGAAGCACCCAAACCGCATGCATCGCGGTAAGGGAACGATTGAAACAAGATGGGATTAGCGTGAATACAATTCAACGATCAAAGATTCGTTGATGTCAGCCGCAAATTCATCACGATCAGGCGCCTTCTTAAAGACACCCTCTACTTTTTCGATGTTGACTTCAACCCAAGCTGGCATGCCAACTTGTTGAGCCAATTGAAGTGCTTCCAAAACACGAATTTGTTTTTTGGATTTTTCACGCACTGCCACCACATCGCCAGCTTTGACGAGGTAGGAAGGAATGTTCACGGGGTGACCATTGACTGTGACCGCTTTGTGCGACACCAATTGGCGTGATTCAGCGCGAGTAGAGCCAAAGCCCATGCGATAAACAACGTTGTCCAAACGTGACTCAAGCAAGCTCAACAGGTTGGAGCCTGTATTGCCTTTGCGGCGATCGGCTTCAGTGAAATAGCGGCGGAACTGCTTCTCGAGCACGCCGTACATGCGTTTCACTTTTTGCTTTTCACGCAATTGCAGACCGTAGTCGGATGTGCGCTGACCCGAAGTGCGACCGTGTTGGCCGGGCTTGGTGTCAAATTTTGACTTGTCCGCAATAGAGCGACGAGCGCTCTTCAAGAACAGGTCAGTGCCTTCACGGCGGGATAGTTTGGCCTTAGGGCCTAGGTAACGTGCCACTTGATCTTCCTTTTCTGTCAACTACCGCATGAGACATGCGGGAGCCATTGCCAGCACGGCAATGGCGGTGGGCTTTGCAAATTAAATACGACGACGCTTTTGAGGGCGGCAACCGTTGTGCGGCATGGGTGTGACGTCTGCAATCGATGTGATGCGGATGCCCAAGGCGCCCAATGCACGAACTGAAGATTCGCGACCTGGGCCGGGGCCTTTGATCTCGACGTCTAGGTTCTTGATGCCTTGTTCAATGGCAGCACGGCCAGCCACTTCGGAAGCAACCTGAGCTGCAAACGGTGTGGATTTACGTGAACCCTTGAAACCTTGACCACCAGAAGACGCCCATGACAAAGCATTGCCTTGGCGGTCTGTGATGGTGATGATGGTGTTGTTGAACGAGGCGTGCACGTGTGCAATGCCATCGGCAACGTTCTTGCGAACTTTTTTGCGCACGCGTTGTGCGGCGCTATTGGTTGGGGCTTTTGCCATAGTGGTCTCTCAATCCCTGTTATTTCTTCAAGCCGGCGGCGCCTTTGCGCGGACCCTTGCGAGTGCGTGCATTGGTGCGAGTACGCTGACCACGCATGGGCAAGCCACGGCGGTGGCGGAAACCACGGTAGCAACCAATGTCCATCAAACGCTTGATGTTCATGGTTGTTTCGCGACGCAAGTCACCTTCAATGGTGATCAATGCGATTTGATCGCGAATTTTTTCCAGGTCGCCATCCGTCAGATCTTTGATCTTCTTGGAGTAAGCAATGCCTGAGGCTTCGCAAATTTTGCGAGCGCGGGTGCGACCGATACCAAAGATGGCGGTTAAGCCAATTTCGGTATGCTTGTGCGGCGGAATATTGATACCAGCGATACGTGCCATTTTGGTCCTCTAATAACTCTTGCAATCAGCCTTGACGCTGCTTGTGACGTGGGTCTGTGCAGATGACACGAACCACGCCCTTACGGCGAATGACTTTGCAGTTGCGGCAAATTTTTTTGACCGAAGCCGAAACTCTCATTTCATTTCTCCTAAAACTCTTTTGACTGTCAATTCATTCACAGCGTTGTTTTGAAATTCGCTTTTTTGAGAAGCGACTCATACTGCTGTGACATCATGTAATTTTGAACTTGTGACATGAAATCCATGGTCACCACCACAATGATCAGAAGTGAGGTGCCACCAAAATAGAAGGGCACGTTGTACTTCAAGATCAAAAATTCGGGCAAAAGACAAACAAAGGTGATGTACACGGCACCGGCCAGTGTGAGGCGCACCAAAATTTTGTCGATGAATTTGGCAGTGTGATCACCGGGGCGAATGCCGGGAATGAACGCACCACTCTTCTTGAGGTTGTCGGCCGTTTCGCGGCTGTTGAACACCAAGGCTGTGTAGAAAAAGCAAAAAAACACAATGGCTGCTGCGTAGAACATCACGTAGATGGGCTGACCTGGCGTGAGGGCGCCTGCCATATCCTTCATGAACAACACCACAGGGTTGTCGGATTCACCTGAGCTGAACCAGTTAATGACAGTGGCTGGCAACAAAATAATGGACGACGCAAAGATAGGGGGAATGACACCCGCCATGTTGAGCTTCAAAGGCAGGTGCGACGATTGACCGCCGTAGACCTTGTTGCCCACCTGACGGCGCGCATAGTTGACCAAAATTTTGCGTTGGCCGCGTTCAACGAACACCACAAAATATGTGACCAACATGACCACTGCAATGATGAAGATGGAAACCAGAGGGCCCATGGCGCCTGTGCGAACCAACTCCAACAAACCACCGATAGAGCTTGGCAAACCTGCAGCAATACCAGCAAAAATGAGAATCGAAATACCGTTGCCCAAACCGCGCTCGGTGATTTGCTCGCCTAACCACATCAGGAACATGGTGCCAGCGGTCAAGCTCACGACGGCTGTCATGCGGAAACCAAAACCAGGGGAAATAACCAAGCCAGCTGAGGCTTCGAGGGCCATGGCAATACCCAGAGATTGGAACAAAGCCAAACCCAAAGTGCCAAAGCGTGTGTATTGGGTAATTTTGCGACGACCTGCTTCGCCCTCTTTCTTGAGCTGCTCAAAGGCAGGCAAGACGTAGGTGAGCAATTGCATGATGATGGAGGCAGAGATGTAAGGCATGATGCCCAACGCGAACACGGTGAAGCGCGACAAAGCACCACCCGAGAACATGTTGAACAAACTCAGGATGCCGCCTTGCTGTCCATTGAAAAGTTGCTGCAGTTGTCCGGGGTCAATGCCTGGAACAGGAATGTGGGCGCCCACACGGTAAATCACCAACGCGAGCAACAAAAAGGCGAGTCGGCGACTCAAGTCTCCGTACTTGCCTTTGTTGGCTGTTGTTGCGCTAGTGACCACTGCTTGTCTTTCTGCTCAATTAGGCCAAGGAGCCGCCAGCAGCTTCAATGACTGCTTTAGCACCAGCTGTTGCGCCAATGCCTGTCAGTTTGACTGCTTTGGTTAACGCGCCTGTTTTAACAACCTTGACCACTTTGGCCAACTCGCCCACCAGGCCAGCTTGCTTGAGTGTCAACAAGTCAACTTCGGGCAAGCCGAGTTTCTCGAGGGCTGTGAGTGTGACTTCAGCATTGAACTTCAAGAGATGAGACTTGAAGCCACGCTTTGGCAGACGGCGTTGCAAAGGCATTTGACCGCCTTCAAAACCCACTTTGTGGTAGCCGCCTGAACGGGATTTTTGACCTTTGTGACCACGGCCGGCGGTTTTACCCAAGCCAGAGCCAATGCCACGACCAACGCGACGCTTGGCGTGTTTAGAGCCAGCTGCAGGTTTAATAGTATTGAGTTCCATCAGAATTACCTCAGAGAACTTTGACCAGATAGCTGATCTTGTTGATCATGCCGCGAACAGAAGGTGTGTCTTCTAATTCGCTGACGCTGTTGAGCTTGCGCAAGCCCAGACCCCGAACGGTGTCGCGGTGGTCTTGTTTGCAGCCGATAGGGCTGCGAACCAATTGGACCTTGACGGTTTGTTGTTGTGTTGTCATCTTGTTGCCTTTTTGGTTTAAGCGAAGATGTCTTCAACGCTCTTGCCACGCTTGGAGGCAATTTCGTATGCCGTTGTGCATTGAGTCAATGCGTCCAAAGTAGCGCGAACCATGTTGTAAGGGTTTGAAGAACCATGGCTTTTGGCCACGATGTCAGTGATGCCCATCACTTCGAAAACAGCACGCATGGGGCCGCCAGCAATGATGCCAGTACCCTTGGGAGCGGGCGCCATGAAGACGCGGGCTGCACCGTGGTGACCGTAAACGGTGTGATGAATGGTGCCGTTTTTGAGCGACACTTTGAGCAAGTTGCGACGCGCCTCTTCCATGGCTTTTTGAACAGCAGCTGGCACTTCTTTTGATTTGCCCTTGCCCATGCCCACTTTGCCATCGCCATCGCCCACGACTGTGAGTGCTGCGAACGCCAAAATACGTCCACCCTTCACAACCTTGGTAACGCGGTTGACCGCGATCATTTTTTCGCGGAGACCGTCTTCTGGACCGTCACCTTGTGCTTTTGCCTGAAACTTAGCCATTTGTAATTTCCGATCCGTTTAGAACTGCAAGCCAGCTTCGCGAGCGGCTTCAGCCAAAGCTTTGACACGACCGTGGAATGCAAAACCTGCGCGGTCAAAAGCCACTTTTTCTACACCAGCAGCTTTCGCTTTTTCAGCGATGCGCTTGCCAATAATTTGGGCTGCATTGGCGTTGCCACCCTTGCCAGAAGCGCCGAGTTCTTTCCGAACATCGGCTTCGGCTGTGGAAGCACTGGCCAACACTTTGCTGCCGTCGCCTGAAACGACGCTGGCATAAATGTGAAGATTGGTACGATTCACGGTTAAACGTGCCACGCCTTGCTGTGCAATGCGGATGCGGGTTTGACGTGCACGACGCAGACGCTGCTCTTTTTTGGTCAACATGATGCAGCTCCTTATTTCTTCTTAGTCTCTTTGATCGTGATCTTCTCATCCGAATAACGGATGCCCTTGCCCTTGTAAGGCTCGGGAGGACGAACAGCACGGATCTCAGCAGCGATTTGACCAACACGTTGGCGGTCAGCGCCTTTGATGATGATTTCGGTTGGCGCAGGTGTTTCCACCTTGATGCCAACAGGCATGTCAATGTTGACAGGGTGCGAATAACCCACAGCCAAATTTAGTTTGTTGCCTTGGGCAGCAGCTTTGTAGCCCACACCGACCAGCATGAGCTTTTTCTCAAAGCCTTTGGTAACGCCAGTGACCATGTTGTTCACCAGCTGACGCATGGTGCCGCTCATGGCATTGGCTTCACGGGATTCGTTGACCGGAATGAAGGTCATCTTACCGTTGTCATTGTTGACTTTGACCAACAGGCTAGAAGCGGTGGCAAGTGTGCCGCCAGTTCCTTTGACACTGATTTGGTCTTCTTTGATAGACACATCCACACCAGCGGGGATGGTCACAGGCATTTTTCCGACTCGGGACATTTTTTAGTCTCCTGCGCTTAAGCGACGTAGCAAAGAACTTCGCCACCGACACCGGCTGCGCGCGCTTTGCGATCTGTCATCACGCCTTGGGGGGTGGTGATGATGGCCACGCCCAAACCGTTGAGGACTTGTGGAATGGCATCGCGGCCTTTGTAAACGCGCAGGCCAGGGCGACTGACGCGCTCAATGCGCTCAATCACAGGGCGACCTGCGTAGTACTTCAGGGCAATGGAGAGTTCGGACTTGCCGCCCTCTGTTTTGACTTGGAAGCCGTCAATGTAACCTTCATCTTTAAGCACTTGGGCAATGGCCACCTTCACTTTGGAAGAGGGAATTGAAACGGAGGCCTTGGCCACCATTTGTGCGTTGCGGATGCGAGTCAGCAAGTCGGCAATGGGATCACTCATGCTCATGTTGTATCTCCTGCCGATTACCAGCTGGCTTTGGTCACGCCGGGAATGTTGCCTTGGAAGGCTAATTCACGAATTTTGGCGCGGCCGAGGCCAAATTGACGGAACGTACCACGTGGGCGGCCAGTGATGGCACAGCGGTTACGTTGGCGTGTGGGGTTTGCGTTGCGGGGAAGCTTTTGCAGGCCCAAACGGGCTGCTGCACGCTCTTCATCGCTGCGCTTCATATCTTGTGAGATGGCTTTCAATTCCGCGTGTTTAGCCGCGTACTTGGCTACCAATCTGTCTCTTTTGAGCTCGCGCTCGATCAATGCTACTTTAGCCACGTGCCACCTCAGTTCTTGAACGGGAAACGGAAGCCGGCGAGCAATGCTTTGCACTCGTCGTCGGTCTTGGCCGTCGTGGTGATGCTGATATTGAGACCGCGCAAAGCGTCAACCTTGTCGTACTCAATTTCAGGGAAAATGATTTGCTCTTTCACGCCGACGTTGTAGTTGCCACGACCGTCAAAAGCACGGCCAGAGATACCACGGAAGTCGCGTACGCGGGGCAAAGCCACGGTGACGAAGCGATCGAGAAATTCATACATTTGCACGCCACGCAATGTGACCATGCAACCAATGGCTTGGCCTTCGCGGATTTTGAAACCAGCGATTGGCTTTTTGGCCTTGGTAACGACTGGCTTTTGACCAGCAATTTTGGTGAGGTCACTGACGGCGTTGTCCATGACTTTTTTGTCTGCGACGGCTTCGCTCACACCCATGTTGAGTGTGATTTTGGTGATGCGCGGAACTTGCATGACCGACTTGTAACCAAACTTGGTCATGAGTTCGGGGGCAATTTTTTCGCGGAATTGTTGTTGTAGACGTGCCATGCTTATGCCACCTTGATTTCTTCGCCGCTGGACTTGTAAACGCGAACGCGTTTGCCATCGGCTGACAACTTCACACCCACACGATCAGCCTTACCAGTAGCGCTGTTGAAAACAGCGATATTGGACTGATGAATAGGCATGGTCTTTTCGATAATGCCGCCATTGGTGCCCTTCATAGGGTTTGGCTTGGCATGCTTTTTAACCATGTTGATGCCTTCAACCACCACGTGAGAGTCATCGGCACGGAGCGACACGGTGCCGCGCTTGCCTTTGTCACGACCGGCGATGACGATCACTTGATCACCTTTGCGAATCTTGTTCATGGCTTGTCCTTAAAGAACTTCAGGTGCCAAGGACACGATCTTCATGAACTTCTCAGTACGCAATTCACGCGTGACTGGGCCGAAGATGCGGGTGCCAATAGGCTCCAACTTGGCATTCAGCAAAACTGCTGCATTGCCATCGAATTTAACGAGTGAGCCATCACCACGGCGGATGCCCTTGGCTGTTCGAACGACCACAGCACTGTAAACCTCGCCTTTTTTGACGCGGCCACGGGGCGCAGCTTCTTTGATGCTCACTTTGATAATGTCGCCAACACTGGCGTAACGACGTTTAGAGCCGCCCAGCACCTTGATGCAAAGGACGGACTTAGCGCCGGTGTTGTCGGCAACATCCAACCGAGTTTCTGTCTGAATCATTTCAATATTTCCCAACTTGCACCTTGTGCACCCCCAGCAATCAGCACCTTAAAGATTAAAGTGTGTTCACTTGAAGTACCAAGATCAGTCTTGGACCCGTCATCCACACCGCGAACCACTCGCAGCGCTTTTGTTTGGGTAGATAACTCCGCTTTTTTACAAGCGAAGCCCGCGATATTACAACATTTTCGGACTGTGTCAACACACTTGGCCAAAAAATGTCAAAGAAATCTGAATTTAGGGCATTTGATAAGACTTGGCCAAGGCCTCGAAAGCCTCTAATTGCGGCGAGACACCCGTTTCGGTGCTCAGAATTTCTGCCACTTGGGGGGCCACGGCCAGTGCGGCGCTGGCATCCAAGAACAGCAAGCGGTTTCGACGGGCCAAGACATCCTCGACGGTGCGCGCATATTCGTAGCGCGCCGCAAAGCGCACCATGGCCTCACTCAATTGTTGACTGGGCAACGGGCCCAAGCCAAGGTCTGCGCCCGGCAAGCTTGCCAACAGTTCGGCATCTGTTCCGTAGGGGCTAGCTGAAGCCGTAGCGCTGCACATCTTGGTATTAAGTGTCACGTCTTCAGAGGTCAAAGAGACGAGTTGCGCCTTGCGAATGGCTTGCATCACGTCGGCCGCCATGGCTCGGTACGTGGTCCACTTTCCGCCTGTGACGCTGACAAGGCCATTGGATGCCACTTTGATGGCGTGCTCTCGACTCACCTTTTGCGTGGCGCCTTGTTCGCTTAATTGCTCATCGGTGCGCGCAAGGGGCCGAAGCCCTGCCCACACACTGGTGACATCCGAGCGCAAAGGCACTTTGACCAAGTATTTGCCAGCCTCTTGCAAAATTTGATCAATTTCAGATTCAAGCGCCTGCGGCTCCCAATCCACTTGAGGTCTGGGCGTGTCGGTGGTGCCCAACAACACTTTGCCTTGCCATGGCACAGCAAATAAAACGCGGCCGTCTTGGGTATGCGGCACCAACAAGGCCGATGAACCTGGCCAAAAGGAGGCATCGACCACCAGATGAACACCCTGGCTGGGTCTGACCGCATGTGGCAATTTGGCCTCGCTGGCATTTCCAGGCTGTGAGTGCAACATGGCCTCAATTTGGTCTACCCAGACACCGGTGGCATTGACCACACAACGGGCTTTCAACTTACGCTCTTGGCCCGTCTCTGAGTCTTGGCAGCTTAGGCCTTTGATGCGTCCCGCAGGGTAATCAGTCAGAAGGCCCGTGACGGGCATGTGGTTCATTAAAAGCGCGCCGTGGGATGCTGCGGTGCGCGCCAATGACAAGGCCAAACGGGCATCGTCAAATTGAGCGTCCCAATATTGAACACCCCCCACCAAATTCGTAACCCTGACACCAGGCAGCGCCAGCAAAGTTTCTGTGTAACTTAACAAACGGGTGGGCCCGAGCCGAGCCGGGCCTGCCAACAAGTCGTATAGCTTCAAACCTAAGCCATAAAACAGTTGGTCTTTTCGCCGATAAGCGGGCATCACAAAGGGCATGGGTTTGACCAAATGGGGCGCATTCGAGAGCAAGTGTTGGCGCTCCCGCAAGGCTTCCCAGACCAAAGGCAAATGGCCCTGCGCCAAATAACGAACACCGCCATGAACCAATTTGGTAGACCGTGACGAGGTGCCTTTGGCAAAGTCATGGGCCTCTAAAAGCACCACTTTCAAGCCACGGACGGCTGCATCAACGGCAACGCCCAAGCCCGTTGCTCCGCCACCAATGATGGCGATGTCAAACTCTTGCACGGCGTCCAATTGCGCAAGCAACTGCGCTCTGTCTGTCAACAAAGGGGTCATAGAATCTTTAATCTTGGGCCCAAGAACGCGAACGGCTAACCGCCTCTCGCCAACGAGCATGGCCTGATTGTCTGGCTTGAATGGCGCGCGCAGTGGCTTGCGGCACAAACTTTCGATCGATCGACCATTGGGCTGTGATTTCATCGGCGCCCGACCAAAAACCAGTGGCCAACCCCGCCAAGTAGGCGGCGCCTAATGCAGTGGTCTCTGTGACGCTAGAGCGCACCACCGGTACGCCCAACGCATCTGCCTGCATTTGCATCAGCAAATTGTTTTGGCTGGCGCCCCCATCGACGCGCAGTTCGGTCAATGCCAAGCCACTGTCTTTGGACATGGCCAAAAACACATCGGCCACTTGCCAAGCGATGGCCTCTAAGGCGGCACGCGCAATGTGCGCTTTTGTGGTGCCGCGGGTCATGCCCACCAAAGTGCCACGCGCTTGGCCGTCCCAATCGGGTGCGCCCAAACCTGCAAAAGCGGGTACCAAATAAACATCGGCCGTGTTGGGCACGCTGGCTGCCAACGCTTCTACGTCGCTGGCTTTTTGAATGATTTGCAAACCATCGCGCAGCCATTGCACTGTGGCACCGGCCATGAACACAGAGCCTTCCAACGCATAAGCGGTTGAATGCCAAGCCTTTGCAAGCGCTTGGGGGCCTTGCCACGCCACTGTGGTGAGCAATTGATTGCGGCTTTGAACCGGCACATGGCCAGTGTTCATGAGCATGAAGCAGCCTGTGCCATAGGTGTTCTTGGCCATGCCTGGCGCAAAACAAGCTTGTCCAAATGTAGCGGCTTGTTGATCGCCGGCCACGCCTGCAATGGGCACTGACACACCTAACAGGTGTGCATCTGTTTCAGCCAACACGCCGCTGCTTGGCACCACTTGCGGCAAGATTGAAAAGGGGATGTTGAATTGCTTGAGCAAGCTGGCATCCCAAGCTTGGGTATGCAAGTTGAACAACATGGTTCGCGAGGCGTTGCTAGGATCGGTGGCGTGGACACGGCCCCCCGTGAGTTGCCAAATGAGCCATGTGTCGATGGTGCCAAACGCCAAATGCCCCTGCTCTGCCAGACGCCTAGCGCCCTTCACATGGTCGAGCAACCAAGCAATTTTGGTGGCAGAAAAATAGGCATCTAGAACCAAGCCTGTTTTCTTTTGAATGCCAGCGGCCGCACCTTGGCTTTTAAGCTTGTCACAAAGCCCAGCCGTTCTGCGATCTTGCCAAACAATGGCTGGTGCAATGGGCCGCCCTGTTCTGCGGTCCCAAACCACGCTTGTTTCGCGTTGGTTGCTAATGCCAATGCTCTGTATTTGAGAGGCAGAAACCTTCGCCTTTTGCAGCACCTCTTGCATGACAATTTTTTGCGATTGCCAAATTTCAAGCGCGTCGTGCTCAACCCATCCTGGTTGAGGAAAATACTGGGTGAACTCTTGTTGAGCGATGGCCACGGGGTGGCCATTGCGGTTGAACAACACCGCCCTAGAACTGGTGGTGCCTTGGTCAAGTGCAAGGATGTACTTCATGGTTGGAAGATTAACCGAAAGCGGTGCTCCGAAAAAGAGACAATAAGACCAATTGGCCGAATCAGACAAAATAATTCAAACTTTGGCCGTCCTTGTTCAATGGCCCCACCTCTATTTCGAGAATGATTCATGACTGCATCGACTCACATTGATTTTCAAAAAGTGCGCTTGGCCTTTATTGGCGGCGGCAACATGGCCAGCGCCATTTTGGGCGGCCTGGTTCGACAAGGCCTTGCGCCAAAGCAAGTGGTCGTGATTGAGCCCTTTGCAGAAACTGCCGCCAAGCTTCAAACAGAATTTGGCGTTGAAGTTCATGCTGCTGCCCCCGCTAATTCAGCAGCTTCTGCCCTTTTGTCCCATGCAGATTTGGTGGTTTGGGCTGTGAAGCCGCAAGTTTTCAAAGAGGCGGCATTGCCCGTAGCCGCTTTCACACAAAAGGCGCTTCACTTGTCGGTGGCCGCAGGCATTCGAAGCGACAGCATTGCGCGCTGGCTTCAAACAGATCGCGTGGTGCGCAGCATGCCCAATACGCCGGCCTTGGTGGGACAAGGCATCACGGGTTTGTTTTCCCGTACTGGTGTGATGGCAACAGACAAACAATTGGTTGAACAAGTTCTCAAGAGCACAGGCGAGTGGCTGTGGGTCAAGCAAGAATCTGACTTGGATGTGGTCACTGCGCTTTCGGGTTCTGGGCCTGCTTATGTGTTTTATTTTTTAGAGGCCATGACCGAGGCAGGTGTTCAAATGGGCTTAAGCCAAGAACAGGCCTACCACTTGGCCAAGGCCACCTTTGGCGGTGCCACACAT
>JBIIJK010000130.1:0-3253 GCA_044233865.1 Limnohabitans sp. | reverse complement strand
GCGGATGCGCCGACAATGCCAGCTCCTAAAAATAAGCGGCGGTCTAGCATGGTGAGGTCTCCTCAGTTTGATAAGTAATTAATGTACCAATGGCATGAGTGGGCATGTGGGGGTTGCGAGAAATAACCCTTGTTGTGAGTTGGGCAGGTGTGGCTGTAAGTGCAGCAACTTGCGAAGTGGAATTTTCGTGACTATACTGTATTTTTATACAGTATATTTGCAGTATGCCTACAACTGCTTTCATCACACCTCAGCCACTAGACGCCACCGCCCCCAAACTGTGGCTCAACATGTGCAGCTGGAAAGTACCCGCTGGCTTTCCTTCGCCTGCAGCCGATCACACGCAAAAACGCATTGACCTCAACGATCACCTTATTCGCAACAAAGAGGCCACGTTCATTTTCAAAGTGAAGGGCGACTCCATGGTGGGTGCCGGTATTTACGAAGGCGATGCCTTGGTCATCGACCGGTCCATTGAAGCCAAGCACAACAACATTGTGTTGGCCGTGCTCAACAACGAGTTCACCGTAAAGCGCTTGTACAAGCGCGGTGGTGTGGTCAAGCTCGTGGCCGAAAACAATTTGTATCCGCCCATTGTGGTGAAGAGTGGCGAGGAGCTCAGCATTTGGGGGGTGGTCACTTACAACTTGCACAAGTTGTATTGAAACCTCTTTAGCTTGTAGTGCATCGTCATGAGTTCATCCATAGAAACGTCCGTTCAACAATTGGCTTTGGTCGATTGCAACAACTTCTACGTCAGCTGTGAACGCTTGTTCCGCCCCGACCTGCGCAACGTGCCCGTGGTGGTGTTGTCCAACAACGATGGCTGTGTGGTCTCGCGCTCCAACGAGGCCAAGGCTTTGGGTGTGCGCATGGGGCAGCCTTGGTTTGAGTGCAAAGACTTGGTGGCGCAGCACGGCGTGTTTGCACTCAGCAGCAACTACGCTTTGTATGCCGACTTGTCCAACCGCGTGATGCAAATTTTGAGCGAATATTCGCCACGCTCGGAGGTGTATTCCATTGACGAATGCTTTGTCGACCTTACGGGCACACCCAATTTGCGCGAGGTGAGCTACGCCATGCGCCAGCGCGTGGTGCAGTGGACGGGCATTCCGGTGTGCGTGGGCATTGGGACTACCAAAACTTTGGCAAAACTGGCCAACCATGTGGCCAAGAAGCATCCGCGCTCGCAGGGTGTATTCAATTTCAACGCGCTCACTGAAATACAAAAAGAAAAGCTGCTCACGCAATTGCCTGTGGAAGAAGTCTGGGGCGTAGGCCGCAAGCTGACTAAGCGCTTGGCCGAGTACAACGTTCACACCGTACAAGATTTAAAAACTGCACACACACCCACATTGCGCGCCGACTTTGGCGTAGTGATAGAAAAAACACAACGCGAGTTGCAAGAAATTCCGTGCGTCGATTTACAAGAGATCACACCCGATAAACAGCAAATTATTTCCAGTCGTTCATTCGGCAACATGGTCACAGAACTGCCTGTTTTAAAAGATGCGCTGTCTACATTTGTGGCCAATGCCTGCGCCAAACTGCGTGCACAAAACGGCCAAGCTGCCGTCATTCAAGTGTTCTTGCACACCAACCGTTTTAGAAAAGACTTGCCGCAGTACTCGCCCAGTTTGGCGGTGCCACTGCCCTACCCTACCAACGACAGTTTGGTCATTTTTAGATGGGTGGACGCGCTGTGCGAGCGCATGTACAAGCCCGAATACCAATACAAAAAAGCCGGCATCATGCTGAGCGAAATCAGCCCTGTCACTCACCATCAAGGCGACTTACTGGAAGAGCCACTGCCCGCGCAAGGCACACTCATGCAAACCTTGGATGCGCTCAACAAACGCTTTGGCCGCGGCGCGGTGAAAGTGTCCACGCAAGGTGCCTACAGCGGGTGGCAGATGCGGCAAGAAAGACGGTCGCCCAACTACACCACCGATTGGACGGAAGTACCAGTGGTTTAGCCATTCATAAAAAGAGTGCATTCACCCAGAAGATGTGCGAAACTGCGGACAAGGCCCTATAGCCATGCAACCTCAAACACTCATCGTCGGTATTCACCTCGCCCGCAGCACTCGCGGGCGCATTTGCTCGCCTCCAAACAAACGCTTCTAAATTTTCCGTTAAGCGTTTTTTAATTTTTGGAGATAGACATGGCTGATTTGTTTGACAACCCCATGGGTTTGTGTGGTTTTGAGTTTGTTGAATTTGCGTCCCCCGTTCCTCGTGTTTTAGAGCCCTTGTTCGAAAAAATGGGCTTCTCTTTGGTGGCCAAACACCGCTCTAAAGATGTGGTGCTTTACCGCCAAGGCGACATCAATTTCATTGTGAACCGCGAGCCCAAAAGTTTGGCGGGCTACTTTGCAGCCGAGCACGGGCCGTGCGCATGCGCCCTGGCGTTCCGTGTCAAAGACTCGCACAAGGCCTACGCCCGCGCACTCGACATGGGCGCGCAACCCGTCGAAGTACCTACAGGCCCCATGGAGCTAAGACTGCCCGCCATCAAAGGCATTGGCGGCGCACCTCTTTATTTAATCGATCGCTACGAAGATGGCAAAAGCATCTACGACATCGATTTTGAATTCATCGAAGGCGCTGACCGCCACCCCTTTGGCCACGGCCTGAAACTCATCGACCACCTCACACACAATGTGTACAAGGGTCGCATGTCTTTTTGGAGCGGGTTTTACGAAAAGATTTTCAACTTCCGCGAAATTCGCTACTTCGACATCAAAGGCGAACACACAGGCCTCACCAGCCGTGCCATGTCGGCGCCGGATGGCCTCATTCGCATTCCCTTGAATGAAGAATCGGGCAAGAACGGCGGGCAAATTGAAGAGTTCTTGATGCAGTTCAACGGCGAAGGCATTCAGCACATTGCCCTGCTCACCGACGACATTATGAAGAGCGTCGACTCGCTTCAAATGGCGGGCATTCCCCTCATGACGGCACCCAACGACATTTACTATGAAATGCTGGAAGAGCGCCTGCAAGGTCATGGCGAACCCGTGGCAGAACTGCAAGCTCGGGGTATATTGATGGATGGCTCTACCGCCAATGGCGAAAAACGTTTGCTCTTGCAAATTTTCTCGCAAACATTGTTGGGCCCTGTGTTTTTTGAGTTCATTCAACGCAAAGCCGATGAAGGTTTTGGCGAAGGCAACTTCAAAGCATTGTTTGAGTCTTTAGAACGTGATCAAATGAGACGTGGCGCCCTTCAAATAGACGCCTAAAGGAAAGT